>JAAYSD010000022.1 GCA_012518465.1 Clostridiales bacterium | reverse complement strand
TGCTTGTTGGATATGAAACACTGATTAGAGCTGCCAAAAACATTACAAAAGGACAAATCTTTGATGAAAATTTTCTTATGGCGATTGCCTCAATCGGTGCTTTTATTATAGGTGAATATCCGGAAGCTGTGGCTGTTATGCTCTTTTATCAGGTAGGAGAAACATTTCAGGATATTGCTGTTGATAATTCAAGGCGTTCTATCAAAAGCTTACTAGATATTCGTCCCGATTACGCTAATATAGTGCATGATCATGGTATACACAAGGTTTCACCTGAAACTGTTAAGATAAATGATATTATTGAAATAAGGGTTGGAGAACGTGTTCCTCTTGATGGAATAATTGTAGAGGGCAGTACTTCTGTTGATACCTCCACCTTAACAGGCGAAAGTATTCCAAGAGATTTAGAAAAAGGTGATTCCGTTCTCTCTGGGTTCATAAATACTAGTGGAGTAATACGTGTAAAGGTTACAAAAGAATTTGGAGAATCTACTACTGTAAAGCTGCTTGAGCTTGTCGAAAATTCAGTAGCTAAAAAGGCTAAGACAGAAAACTTTATAACAAAATTTGCAAAATATTATACACCTGTTGTTGTTCTAGCAGCTGTATTGCTTTCTATCATTCCTCCGCTTGTTACAGGAGATGACTTTAGCAAATGGATTGAAAGAGGCTTGATGTTTTTGGTAGTTTCCTGCCCATGTGCATTGGTAGTATCTGTTCCACTTAGCTATTTTGCTGGGATAGGCAAAGCTTCCCGCAAAGGCATTTTAGTCAAGGGAAGCAACTTTTTAGAGGCTCTTACATTAACGGATAAAGTAGTTTTTGATAAGACAGGAACATTGACAAAGGGAGTTTTCAGTGTGACAGACATAAAACCCGTTAATTATGAGAAAAATGAGCTTTTATCAATAACTGCTCATGCTGAAAGCCTTTCCACTCACCCTATTGCTAAATCAATTATCAGATATTATAAAGAACAAGGCGGTAGTATTAATGCCAACAGCGTTTCAGATTACAAGGAAATTGCAGGAAAAGGTATAAGCGTAAATATAGATGGCAGAAAAGTTCTCGCCGGAAAAGCTGATTTGCTAAAAGGCATTGAAGAAAATCTTCCTCAGCCTGATGAAACCTGCGTTTACATTGCAATAGACGGAGAGTACAAGGGCTATATCACTATCGCTGACACACCTAAAGAAGGTTCTAAAATTGCACTAAAACAATTGCACAATCAAGGTATTTCACAAACGGTTATGCTAACTGGTGATAATGAAAAAACAGCAGAAAAAATTGCAGCTCGTCTTGGTGTAGATAAGTACCACGCTGGGCTTATGCCTGAGGATAAGGTTTCAATTCTTGAAAAGATTAAGTCCTCTTTAACTAATGAAAAGCTTATTGCCTTTGTAGGCGATGGAATTAATGATGCTCCCGTTATCGCTAGAGCAGATGTAGGTATAGCAATGGGTGCTTTAGGCTCGGATAGTGCAATTGAGGCAGCTGATGTAGTGCTGATGAATGATGACCCACGACAAATTCCCGATGCTATCAATATAGCTAGAAAAACTAAGAGAATCGTATTGCAAAACATTATCTTTGCACTGGCTGTTAAATTCATCGTCCAAGTTACAAGTGCATTTGGCATAACAAACATGTGGTTTGCAGTATTTGCCGACGTCGGAGTAACGTTTATCGCAATTTTAAATGCAATGAGATTAATGCAAAAGGATAAATAAAAAAAGGGCTTTTGCCCTTTTTTTATTTCATTAAAATTCTTTGCTCGCAATACTCACATTCAAGCATATCACCATTTTTTGTAAAATTATGCGGCAGATATGTCTCCTTATGAGTTACACACTTTTCATTTGTGCAAATTATTTCAGGGAACTCCTTTCCGCTAAATAAAGGCACAGCACCAACAGCACCCTCAATAGCAGATAGGATAAGAGCCATCCTAATATACACTCCATTGTTTGCCTGCTTAAAATACATTGCTCTACTATCATCATCAACTTCTATTGTAATTTCATCAACACGTGGTAAAGGATGCAAAACTATCATATCTTTATCTGCGAGCTTCATTTTTTCAGCATCTAAGATATATACATTCTTTTGAGATATATATTCTTCCTCACTTGAAAATCGCTCCTTTTGTATCCTTGTCATATATAAAACATCAAGGCTTTCAATAGCCTCTTCGATTGAATAAGCTACATTAAAGCTTATACCCTTTGAGGACAAATAATTTTTTATATATAAAGGTATCTCAAGCTTCTTAGTTGAAATAAATGTAAATTCGTTGTCATTATAGCATGAAAGTGCCTTTACTAAGGAATGAACAGTCCTACCATTTTTTAAATCACCACAAAAGCCTATTTTCAGATTATCAAGCCTGCCTTTTTGAATTTTCAAAGTCAACAAATCAGTAAGTGTCTGTGTAGGATGCAAATGCCCGCCATCACCCGCATTAATAACAGGGCAATCAGCCACTAAAGCACCCACCTTAGCCGCCCCTTCCAAAGGACTTCTCATAACAAGAATATCAGAATATCCACTGACAATTTTTATAGTATCCTTTAAGTTTTCTCCCTTAGATACGGAAGAATTATCAGGATTATCAAATCCTATAATAGAGCCGCCAAGCTTTATCATAGCAGTCTGAAAGCTCATTTGCGTTCTTGTAGAAGGCTCATAAAACAAGGTCGCCATTATCTTTCCCTTACATTTTTCGGAAAAGCTAGCAGGGCTTTTCATAATATCCTGTGCCAGCTCAATCATTTGATTCCATTTTTCCTTAGGATAATCTTCAAGGTCAATAAGATGATTAAATTTTCTTTGCATTTTTGCCATCCTTTTTACTTTTGTTTTTACTTTAATATATTTTATCACTTCTTAAAGCAAAATTCAACAAAAATTAGCTATCTATAATTATTTTTTTCATTCCTTCAGTATATTCTATACTTCCATCATCAAAAATCCACAATGCCTCAGCACCTTCAAGATTTTCCACAAAAGCCTTGCCCTGCTCAAAAGGAATATTATATAGGTAAGTAGTAAGGCCATCTGCCATACCAGAATCCCTATACACTAGCGTTACTGCACGATAATATTCAGATGGAAAGAGAGTATCCTTGTCAATAATATGGTGATAATTTTTACCGTCGACAGTATAATATCTTTGATAATCGCCACTTGTTACCATAGACGTATTTGAAATAGAAAGTGTTTTAATTATCTGCGTTTTGTCTAAAGGATTATCAAGACCTATACGCCACGGAGTATTATCATTAGCACGATTTCCAATTGCTCTTACATTCCCTCCAATATTAAGCAAAATAGATTCTGTCCCCTCTTTTTCAAGTAGCTGAGCAGTTTTTTCCACTGCATAGCCTTTAGCTATTCCACCGACATCAAGACTCATTAAGCTATCCTGCAAAAATACTGTTGAATTTTCCTCATCAATAATTATTTTTGAAATGTCCGTATGCAAATTAGCCTCTTCAAGCTCCTGCTTATTTGGCAATTTTGCATCTTCAGGAAAATCCGTGCCATGCTCCCTATATTGATGCCATATTTGCAAAACAGAACCAAAAGCCACATTAAATTCTCCATTTGTTTTTTCAGTTAACTCCGTAGCAAATTTAAGCATTTCTATAATCTTTTTATCAACCTTAACAGGTGACTTTCCTGCATTGTCATTTATTGTTTTCAGATTATTTATCCCGTCATAATCATTATAAATATCAAAAAGCTGATGATAAGTCTTTAGTTCATCATATACTGTTTGAGATATTTTTTCAAATTCTTCCTTTGTTTTAGTATATCCGATAATTGTGCTGGCAGTGTCAAAAACCTCTAAAAACTGAGCATCATATCTTTTATATTCACTTTCATTATTATCACAAGAAGTTAAAAAAAACACTGTGACTAATAAAATAGCTATTACTCTTTTTATATTATCACCTCTAAATAAAGCTAAGGGGAGATTTCCCACTACAAGCCTAAGCCAGAGAAACACTCCCCTTTAATATTAACAAAAATTAAGCAGCTGCATTGCTTATAGCTTTTTCAGCTGTTGCAATAAAATCAGTGATAGAAACAGTAACGCCAGCCTTAAGCTCATCATCTGTTGCTTTTCCTTCAGAAACAGAAATACCCTTAATTTCATCAGCTGTCTTACCCTTTACATAATCAGCAAATGAATTAGCCTGCTCGTACCATTCTTTTTTAATGCCTGATTTCTCTTTCATATTGTAGTCATCGCCTAATTCCTGCTTTGTTTTAAACTCAGTCTTTAAATCAGTTGTCAATGCGCCCTTGCTATTAAAGTTTACATTTGATTGGCTTGCATCAAATACGGAGCTTGTTACCTTCTTGTCAGAATCAACAGTTACTGCTGCGTAATATGAATATGCCTGTGCCAAGCCATCAGCATCGCCTGCATCCTTAGAATCAGCAATAGAAGTAACTATTCCAAGACCAATCTTATCAGAAGCACCTGCACCTAGCTCCTTAGCATTCTGAGCTGCCTTTTTAATAGCATCTATATACCCAGAAATGCTGATAGTAACGCCAGCCTTAAGCTCATCATCAGCAGCAACGCCATCATTCAAGGAAATACCTTCAACCTCAGCGATTGTCTTACCCTTTACATAATCAGCAAGGAAATTGATTTGTTCATCCCACTCTTTTTTGATACCGGACTGCTCGCCCATTCCATAATCCTTGCCTAGCTCTTTCTTTGTATTGATTTCAGTATCAAGTGCAGTTTTGATTTTTCCTGTACTATCGAAATTTACAATTGTTTGTACTGAATCAATTTCAATATCACTTATTTTTCCATCACCATCAAGTAAAATAGCAACAGCAGTTGTATCAATCTGTGCAGCACCATCAGAATCTCCAGCAGCCTTTGATTTGCTGATAGAAGTAATTACTCCTAATCCCGTCCTAATTGTACCATTAGCACCTACACTTGCTTCGCTGCTGTTAGAATTAGAGCTTGATGAATCATCATTCGACTTACAAGCGGTCAAAGATGAAACGGCTAAAACAAGCCCCAAAGCCATTGATAATATCTTTTTCATATGTTCTCCTATACACTTTCTCTTATTTAAGAGAATCTTGGTTAATTTTTTTATTTAAACCCAGCTTATTTAAAGCAGGGAAAATAAACTTTAGTACTATTGAAGTAAGTATGCCCATAATCAATCCCGAAACTATAAGAATCGGAAGAAGATAATAAATTGTAAATGCTCTGCTGAAAATCTGTACGGCTAATAACTGTGCCGCATTATGTGATATTGCACCAAAAATGCTTAATAAAAGGTAGGATATTTTGTCTTTAAAAACCTTAGATAAAATAAGCATCACAGTAACAGAGGCTATCCCCCCGCAAAAGCTCATAACAGCCGACACCGGACTTGTAACTATTAAAACAAACAATGCCTTTAGCACAGCTATTAAATACGCCTGCTTAAATCCTATAAAAAATGCGGCATACATTACAATTATGTTTGACAGGCCTATTTTTATTCCCGGAATTGCACCTGCAAGTATCGGAAAGCTGCGTTCCACAATGGATAAAACTAAAGCCAATACAAACAGTAAAGCTGTGAAAACAAGCTCTCTTGTTTTATTAAAATTCTTATTCATTAAATCGACCTGCTTTTATTAAACAATAATATCATGATTATCCGAGTTTTGTTCCGCCTCATCAACTATTTTCAAAAACAACATATTAGGCAGGCATGCAGCACTCTGTCCTGTCATCGACAGCTTTCCTGAATTAATACAAACCTTATCAGGACAATCAGATTCTATAAAGCTTATTGCACCGTCCTCATATACTTTGAAAACAACATTTTCATGCCCATCAATTGAAAATTCATATTCCTTACCCTCATTAAGATTTATTCTTTTGATTTCATCATTTCTATAATAAATCACTGCAACTTTAGTATCGGTGTTTTTTGAGTTTACCAAATTATACATTAAAAAACCTAAAACAGCTGTGACAATAGTTACAATAATAATTATTACATCATTTTTCTTTACAATCTTCATATTTTACCTTATCAAAAGAGCAATAACAAGCATCAATATATTAGCACTGCTTATTAAAATAAAATTTTTAATTGAAATATTAAAGGTAGTTTCCTTATCCTGAACCTTCAAAAAAGCTTTCATATTTTTATAAATAATCGGTATAATCAGTAGCACACCTAATGAAACTAACGGGAAAAGACCAAAAGCTACAAGCAAAATCACTGCAACAAAAGGTAAATAGCAAAGCAAAACAAAAGCCCACAATGCTTTTTTCCCTAAATAATAGGGCAAAGTATATCTCTTTACTTGTATATCCTTTTCAAGGTCACAAATATTGTTTGTAAGCATAATATTTGCAGTTAGTGAAAAAGGAATTATAGCAAATAAAATCAGCTCAACTAAAGGAATAAGCTTTACCGACAAGGATAAATCCCAGTTAGCAAAATCAATGCTGTAACCCACCAAAGAATTTTTGGCAAGATTTATATAAAAAATTAAAAACGGAATAAAAAATCCGTAAAACAATCCTGAAAACACCTCGCCCAAAGGCTGTCTAGAAATAGGAATAGGCCCATAGGTATAAAGCACGCCAACAATAAAGCAAAGCGCACCCACAGCCAAAACAATTAAATCAGTAAGCCATGCCAGATAAAGGCCTGTAGCTGTGCTAATTGCAAATAAAACATAAATAATAATTAGGGCTGTCTTTCTGTTAAACTGCAAAACCTGTGTATTTGTTTTTGTATCAATATAATTATTTATAGCTGTTGTGGTCAAATCAAAAAAGAGCATTGATGTGAAAAACAGTGCAGTCAGCCCCCAATTTATATCCACCTGCTTGTATAATAAAAACAAAATTGTAAATAAGAATGTAAGGACGCTTGTTATTTTAGTTTTTATCTCGATATAGTTTAAAAATCTACTTATCATACTATTTCTTTCCCGTCAATCCATTATAAGCTTTGTCAAAAATAGCCTTTATCCTGTTAGCCTTCTCTTCGCTTATTCCAATTAGCGACAAATATTTTAACGCTTTGTTATAATACCTTTTAGCAATACCTTTGGTATAAAAAATTGACCCATAACGCCTAACAGAATCAATAATCGCTTTGCTATTTAACTCACCTTTTTTCCGCATTTCTGCTAATTTTTCATCATGGGATAAAGCATGAATCATTGGCATAGTTATTACACCCTGCTCGAAATCTGAATGAACGGGCTTTTTAGCCACGCCTTCATCAACTTCAAAATCAATGCAATCATCTATAAGCTGAAAAATCATACCCAAATAATTTCCCATTTTTGAATATATATGATAGTTTTTCTTATCCTCATCTGATAAAACAGCACCGGCAAAGAATGACGCTTCAAACAAAGCTGCCGTCTTCCCCTTTATTATTCGAAAATACTTTATAGGAGAAAGCATAAAATTAAAATTATTTTCATGCTGCCTCAATTCTCCAAGGCATATCTGTGTCATATAATTATTTAGCTCAATATCCCTTTGCTTAAGATTTTTACCTTGCTCAAGTGCCAAGCAAAGCAAATAATCCCCACAAATAACAGCCGTTTTTCTATCATATTCCTTATTTAAGGTGGATATTCCCCTCCTTGTGCCTGCATCATCAATAACATCGTCATGCACAAGTGTGGCAAGATGCAATAGCTCAACCCCCACAGCCGCATAGACAGCCTCTTCATTAATCCTGCCCTCACCATTTACAGCACAAGCAAGCAGGGAGGCTGCTCTTATCAGCTTTCCCTGTGCCTTTGCTAAATGACTTGTATAGGGTCTTATATGCTTTGGAGTTGATTTCAAAGCCTCAGTAAGCTTTTCTTTTGTTTTTTCAAAAGCCTGATTAAAATTATCCAAATATATTATTTCATTTGTCTTTTCATTGTTTTGTACATTATCAATCATGATAGATATATAGCTTTCTTACAAACGGTATTTTGTTCCACTGCTTTTTCAGCCAAGGCATAAAATAATAGTCAAGAGAAAGTGTCCTGCTCCCTGTAAATATTATTGCAATAGCCGCAAAAATCATCCAAATGCTTGTAAAATATAGTCCTGTTGTCGTCATAAACATTACTGAAAGTACAAGAGTTCCAACACAAGCAGGCGTTGTAAACAATCCTCCTAAAAGTGCAAGACCTATTAAAACCTCAAGCAGAACCATAACAATCTGCATGGTAATCATCAAATTATCATTTGTATAAATTGAATTTTCAAATATTTCATTCATAAAAGGAATATTTATTTTAAGAGCTAATGTATCTAGCTTCATTCCTACCCAATCCGAGCTTGTTATAAGTAAAACTCTAAACCAGCCGAATATATCCCAATTAATAATCGTTTCCAAAGCTGAGCTTGCACTACCAGTAGCACCAGCCGCTGCATCAGCAGCAGTAGCTCCTGCAACAGTAGATGCAGAGCTTATAATACCGTCATACCATTTTTGAGTTTCGCCGATAAAATTTTGTAAATAGGGTTTTTCAAACCAGCCTTGAGCAATCTTCATCACACCTTCAAACACCCAGACTGCACCCAGCCAAAGTCTTAATGGTACAACGAGGAATGATGGAGAACGATTTGAAAAATGTCCGCCCAAAAAGCTCCTTCTATTTCTTATTGTCAAAAATTCGTGCTTAATATAGCTAAAAATCTTATTCCAACCAAGAATTTGTACAAAATAAATTACATTAATAAAATGCTTTGCAAGCATAGCTAAAAACGATGGAAGACCAAATAGCTTTCCGGGTAAGCCAACATGAGCTACGCCATACCTACCGCCAATTGACACCATAACGCCATGGAATTTAGGCTTATATTCCTTTAATTCCTTTTTACCAGTAATAAGTGAATATATATTATTTGCACAAACAGCTGAGCCTTGCTCACAATTCTCTACCATTTGAGGAACTGATGCTTTTGCACCTTCAGCAATATAATATGTGTTATCACCAACTACAAAAACATTTTGGTCGGATACGCTTCTCAGATAAGCGTCCGTCTTAATCCTTCCCCTATGCTCAGACGGAAGGTTTTTAGCAGCTTCACTTGTGATATCTGCACTTTCAATTCCCGCTGCCCAAATCACAGTACCGGCAGCAGCCTTATTTTCTATATTATCCTTTTCAGTAACAATATAGTCCTTGCCGATTTCCACAACCTTGGTACCTAAAAGCTGCTTGACACCCATCTTAGCAAGTCTTTTTTCTACCTTTGCAGACAGCTTTTTAGGTAAAATAGGGACTGAACGTGTAAGTAAATCAACATTGTATAGCGAAACTTCTTCTCTGTCGATTTCAAACTGCTTGCATAAAAAGGGAACATATTCAGCAAGTTCACCAATCATTTCAACACCTGTAAAACCTGCACCAACTACATAAAAGGATAAAAGTCTACGTCTTTCGTCCACATTTGCTGTGCCGGAAGCTTTTCTAAATGAGGATAAAATACGCTCTTTTAAAACAATTGCATCATCATAGCTCCATAGCTTGTAGGAATTTTCCTCAGCCCCATCAATGCCAAAAAAAGTTGGCTTTGAGCCTGCTGCAATCACAAGATAAGTATAATCATAGCTTGAATTTTCGCCGACAACTTTCTTTTGTTCAAAGTCAATAGACTTGATAAAATCAAGCTTTACCTCGACTTTTCTGCCTGCGAAAATTTTCTTAAGACTGATGCGAATACTATCCTCACTGACCCTGCCGGCTGCTACTTCATGCAGTTCAGTAAGCATGGTATGATACGGATTTTTGTCAATAATAGTTATACTGACAGTATCATCTTTTTTAAATTTTTTTGCTAGCTTTTTCGCCGTTAATACACCGGCATAACCAGCACCAACGATAACAATGCGATTTTCCATTATTCGCTCCTCTGTTTGATACTTTTTAGACAAGATAATGATAACAAATATCAGTTTATTAGTCAAGATATTTCTTTAATATTTATGTTTTTTGTGCATTTTGTAATGAAATATATAATTTTCTGTTGAAATATATACTCTTTTTGTATATTAGTTATATTTCAAAATGTAGAATTTAACATTTGATAATTAAATAACTAACACTTAAAATTAAATTTTATATTTTATGCCAAATAGCGCTTAAAACTCCTTGACACTTTTTATTGTTATGATATAATTATATATAGTTTGATATTTATTAATCTTTTTATGTAACTTATATAATATATAAAAATGCCAATTTAAGAAAGGAAATTATGAACTACAAGCAAAAGGAAAAGCTGAGAAAATATATAGTTAGAATAGGTGCGTTAATTCTTGCTTTAATCATTATACTAGGCATTTTGCTGCCTAATTATTAAAGCAAAGATAAAATAAGGGATATATGGAGATAATTATGGAAAAAGGAAAATTTGGCATATATGGTGGCCAGTATTCTGCAGAAACACTTATGCAAACTCTCACTGAGCTTGAAGCTGTTTTTGAAGCAGCAAAAAAAGATGATTCTTTTATTAATGAATACAATAGCTATTGTAAAAACTATATTTCACGCCCCTCTATGCTTTATTATGCAGAAAAAATGACTAAGGATTTAGGCGGAGCAAAGGTTTTTTTTAAGCGTGAGGACTTAAACCATACAGGCTCACATAAGATTAATAATGCTATTGGGCAGGCACTGTTGGCTAAGCGTATGGGTAAAAAGCGTATCATCGCAGAAACAGGTGCAGGCCAGCATGGTGTTGCCACTGCTACTGTTGCGGCACTTTTTGGGCTTGAATGTGAGATATTCATGGGTAAGGAGGATATAAATAGACAGGCACTAAACGTATTTAGAATGGAACTGCTTGGTGCTAAGGTTGTTCCTGTTACTAGTGGTACATCAACGCTTAAGGACGCTGTAAATGAAGCTATGAAAAACTGGGCAGCCACTTCTGATACAACTCTTTATATAATCGGCTCTGCTGTTGGTCCTCACCCTTATCCAGAGATAGTACGTTATTTTCAGAGTGTTATCGGCAAGGAAATAAGAGAGCAATGCATGGCTGAGATAGGCAGATTGCCCGATGTTGTTATGGCTTGCTGTGGGGGCGGAAGTAATGCTATAGGAACATTTTACGAGTTTGCTAGTGATAATAATGTTGAAAAAATAGGTGTTGAGGCTGCGGGAAAAGGTATAGATACATTTGAAACCGCCGCAACAATTACCACTGGCAGCGTTGGAATTTTCCATGGTATGAAATCCTATTTTTGCCAGGATGAGCATGGAAATATAGCGCCTGTATATTCAATTTCGGCAGGACTTGACTATCCGGGTATAGGTCCTGAGCATAGCTATTATCACGATGAAAACATAGCAAAATATGTAGCTATCACCGATGACGAGGCTGTTGAGGCTTTTCAATATCTTTCAAAAACAGAGGGAATAATCCCAGCAATTGAGTCCTCTCATGCTATTGCTTATGCAATGAAATATATTCCTACATTAGATAAGGACAAGGTCGTTGTTATTACTTTAAGCGGACGTGGAGATAAAGATGTAGCTGCAATAGCAAGATACTTAGGTAAAGAAATTACTGAATAATATATCAATATCAATTTATAGAAAGGAATGGAATGGAAAAGGTAATTAAACTTGTACATTGTGCTGATATTCACTTAGGAAGTGAACCGACTTTTCTTAAAAGCAAGGCGACGCTCAGAGGTGAGGAGCTGCTGCTGACCTTTGAAAAGCTTATAGATTTCTGTCAAATGGAAAAGGTTGATATACTGCTTATAGCAGGTGACTTATTTGAAAGCAATAATATTTCCGACAGATATATCAAATCTGTTATAAGTGCCTTTGCAAAAATACCCGATACAATTATTGCTATCTGTGGCGGTAACCATGACCCGATAACTTTAGATTGTGCTTTCAACAACAATACTTTATCCGATAATGTAATTATTTTTTCTGATTTTCAGACTTATAGATTTCCTGCCCGAGGATTTATGATAAGTGGTGCTGGTTTTACTTCATCTGCACAGAGCTCGACTAATTTTCACAACAAAAAAGCAGAAGGAAATTTAATTAATATAGGTATTTTTCATGGCGATATTTATTCAAGTGAAAGTGATAAAAATCCTATCTCAGTTTCTGATATAGAAAACTCTGATTATGATTATATAGCGCTTGGACACATTCACGCAAGGACTGAAATAATTAGACATGATAACGTTTTCTATGCCTATTCCGGCTGCCTTGAGGGAAGAGGCTTTGATGAAGTTGGAAAAAAAGGCTTTTACTACGGTGAAATTGGCAAGGGGTATAATAATCTAAAGTTTATTCAAGCTGGAAAAAGGGTGCATTATATTATTGATGTTGATATTTCCAGCTGCTCCAATTTATCTGACATGGAGAAGAAAATTGAACTTGAAATGCACAAGCACAGCAAGGATATTTCCAAAGATTTATTTAAAATTAACCTCATAGGAGGAATACCTCAATCCTTTTCATTTTCCACTGAAGCTCTTGTGGCGAGGTTTTCTGAAAAGGTCTTTTATATTAAGGTAATTGATAAAACTACGTATGAGGTTGATTTTAATGTGCTTGCTCAAGAAAACTCTCTAATGGGCATATTCGCAAAAAAGATGCTATCCAAAATAGAAAATGCAAAAAGTGAAGAAGAAAAAACAATGCTAAAGCAGGCATTAAACTTCGGAATCAAGGCATCACACTCTAAGCTTGGAGGTATTTATGAAGATTAATAAAATTCGCATAAATAGCTTTGGAAAGCTAACAAACTTTACTCTTGAGCTTGGCGATGGTTTAAATGTGGTTTTCGGAAACAACGAAGACGGAAAATCCACAATAATGGCTTTTATAAAAATGGCTTTCTACGGTACAGAGGGAAAAAGCTCCGATATCTTAAAAAACCTAAGAAAAAAATACTTTCCTTGGAACGGCAGTCCCGCCTCAGGCAGTATTGAATTTACTTATAACAACCAAAGCTACAAGCTTGATAAGCTTTTTGGTGCTACAAATTCAAGTGATAAAACAGAAGTAATGAATATTTCAACAGGAGAAAAAATTTCTCTGGGAAATAAAACAGCCGGTGAGATGTTTTTCGGATTTTCTCTATCAACTTTCGAAAAAAGCATATTTATTTCTCAGCCCGGTGCTTTTAGTGATAATAAAAATGAAGAAATCAACGCTCGCCTCTCAAATATGATAACTACTGCTGATGAGGAAATTTCATATGATAAGGTGAAAAGTGAAATAGATAATAAGATTTTTGCTATAAAATCAAAAAGTGGACGTATAGGCGTGCTTGATATATTAAATAAACAAATACAAGAGCTGAATGATGAATTAATAAAAGCACGTAAAATAGAACAGCAAAAGCAAGAGCTTATCGAACAAATTTCAGTAAAGCAGCAGGATATTTCTCGCATTGAAAAAGCTTATAAGGATAAAAAAGCTCAGCTTGAAAATATTGAAAAGATTAGAAAATACCATTCATTACTTACTCTTTCCAGCCTTGGTGAAGAAATAGAATTACTAAAAAATCAAATTTCCGATAAATTAAATATTATTAAAAAGGGCAGCTTTATTGCCGATGGTAAATTTATTGATGAAAATGAAATAAGGATAGCTGAAATTAATTCTTTAAGCAATAATATAAGTGAATATGAGCAAAGATTATCAAAGATTAAGACTGATATTGATGATGATAATATTCCCGATGAAGATTTAGTTGTCAAAATCAGAGAAGATGATAAAAAGCTTCAAATCCTTAAGCAAGAGCTTGATACACTTGAGCAAAAAGTAAACACCTTTGGCAGATCTGATTTAAGCATACTTGAGGATAGGATTCGCTTTGCTAAAGAGAATTTCAGTCGTATAAAAAGGCAGATGGAATCAGAGATGAGTCGATTTGAAACGACCTATGCACTAGAGAAAAAACCAAAAAGTACTTTTTCCTTTGCCCTGCTTATTCTTGGTATTATAATATCGGCTCTTTCTATCTATCTTGGCATTACCAAAAATCCATTGCTCCATTATGGGCTTGTTTTAGGAGTAGGCGTTTTTCTAACTCCGTTTTTACTCTATATTTTAAAAGGTAATCCCAACAAAAAATCCAAGGAAGAGCGCATAGAAGAAATAAAGAAAAGCTATCAAGCTGACCTTGAACAAGCAAAATCAGAGCTTTCACAAAGTGAATATGAGTATGAAAATACCTCAGCTCAGCAAAAACAGCAGCAAGAAACACTTAATCAAAAGCTTATAGCTCAAAAAAGGGATTATGAAACAGCACAGAAAAGCTTGCTTGAATTAATTAAGCCATATAATGCCGATTCTGCCGAGCAGCTTTTAAACTACTATATGAAGGTTCAAGGTAAAATTAATACTGATAAAGGTATAAAAACAGAGATTGAGCAAAACCTTTTACAAACAAGAGAAAAGTTAAAATCAATTTCTACTCAGCTTTTTGATGAAATGGGAATTTTCACAGCTTCAAAAGATATATCTGAAATTGAAAAAGCTTTATCCATAATAAAACAATCTGAGAAAGAATATATCTCATTGTCAAAAGAGCTTAAGATAAAGCAAGAAATGCTTGAAAAAAATTCACGTGGATATTCCTTAGACAAAATAAATATGGCAATAAAGCAATTTCAACAAATCTCTGATAACAATCTGCTTTCTATGGAAAACAGCAGTGAAGAGACAGAAAACAAGCTAAAGCTTGAGGTTTCCTCCCTATTTGATAAGCTTGAAAATGAAAAAAATCAGTTTTCACAAATGAAAGCAAGTCTAAGTGCTGAATACAAAGAAGCGCCTAAGATTGCAGTTATTCAAAAAAATATTGAGCAAAGTATAGCTAAAGCTAATGAGCTTAAAAAAATTTACACATCGCTTACAATAGCCGCAGAAGTACTTGAGGAAAGCCATTCTGAGATGCGACAAAACTACACCCCCATACTTAATCAAAAGGCATCTAATATACTTAGTCAACTCACAGACGGCAAATACAAAGAAATCAAGGTAAATAAAAACCTTGAAATCAATATAGAGGATAACACCACTGGATTTTTCAGGGAATGGCAGTATCTTAGCACTGGTACTATTGACCAAGCTTATTTTGCAGTTCAACTAACGCTATCGTCATTATTTACAGATGAAAATAATGTTCAATTTCTAGATGATTCATTTATTCATTATGATGACAAACGAGCAGAGCTTGCATTAAAATTTTTAAATGATTATTCCAAAACTCGGCAGGTAATTTTATTTACTTGCAGAGGAAGAGAAGCAGAAATAGGAGAAAAATACGGAATTTTACATGATATAAGATAGCATAAAAAAAGCTTGTCGATTTGACAAGCTTTTTTAATTTATAATTAAGCGTATTTCAACACAAAATTTATTCCTCTGTATAAATAGTGACAGATTCAATAATAATTTCATTAACAGGAGAAGAAAGCTCGCCGTTTAAATCAGGGTTTTCCTTAACCTCAACGGCCGATATACTATCTAAAACATCAAAGCCCTCAACCACTTGTCCAAAAACCGTATAATCCTTGTCTAAATAAAAAGCTCCGCCAACCTCCTCATATTTTTTACGAACATCGTCTGTCCAAATATTCTCTTTATTATAATCATCGATGTAGCTGTCAATCGACTCGCTGGAAACAGAGCTTTTATTATTAACTATGAAAAATTGGCAGGTATTTTGCCCACCACTATTCGCATAGGAAATAGCACCATAAAAATGCCTTGCATTAGGATGATATTCAACATCAAAGGTTCCTCCATCAGCTGAAAAGCCTCCCGTACCATCACCGTTAGCTGAACCGGCCTGTATCATAAAATCAGCATAAATCCTATGAATATTCTTTCCGTTGTAATATCCGCTTTCTGCAAGTCTTATAAAATTATCAACTCCGACTGGTGCAGCCTCAGGAAAAAGCTTGATTTTCATCTCACCAAAGTCCCTTACATTAATAATAGCGACCTTATCGCCTTTTTCAATCTTTACTTCACTTACATTTCCATCAATACTCATATCATAATCACCATTAACATCATTATTACTTGAAGCTCCTTCATCTTTACTGCATCCACCTAATAAAAGCATAGCAGTTAAAGCAAATGCTGTAATTTTAACAAATTTCATTTCTAACTGTCCTTTCCGTATTCAGAAATTCTAATGCTTTTGATTTTAACATCTTCTTTGGGCTTAAGATTTTCTTCAGGGTCAACTACCTCTAGGCTTAGTATCTTTTCTATTACATCAAATCCATCATAGGTTTGCCCAAAAATTGTATACTGCCCTGAAAAACCGAATATTCCCTTCCCCTCTATAAATTTATCCAATAAATATTGAGGAACAATTTCATTACCCTCTTCATCCACATTCATTTCAAGGGTTTCCTTTTCTGCCTCAGTCAATTCCACTTGATTGATGATAAAAAACCTGCTGTCTCCAAAAAAGCCTTGATTTTCATTAAATGACATAACAGCACCTCTAAAGGGCCATAGATTTACACTATATTCATTCTCAATCAGTTCGCCCGTTTTAGTTTCCCACTGTTGCTCTCCCGATGGTGCATCAGTAGAACCTGTGATAAAATACGCCTCTTTATCAATACCAAAAATAGATTTATTATCATAAAACCCTTTTTCAGCAAGGTATATAAAATTTTCTACTGTATTTGGTGCTTCCTCAGGGTATAGCACAATTTTTATAGTGCCATAATCTGTTTCTATAATAGCTATTGGCGAACCCTGCTCAATAGGCTCAAATTGAATCAGCTTCATCTGTGAATAATCATATGATTTTAAAGGATTTGCTGCTTTTGGCTGACAAGCAGTAATCGAAACAAGCCCTAGTATAATAGCAATTGCTTTAATAAATCTTTTCACTTTAGTCTCCTATATCTTTTCGATTATTGTACCCTGTCTTGTTTCTTTTACAGTAAATCCTAGCTCAAAAATTTTATCTCGTATTTCATCAGCAAGCTTAAAATCTTTATTCTTTCTAGCTAAAGCTCTCTGCTCCACAAGCTCATTGACCTGCGAAGGAATTTTTTCCTCCTTCTTTTCATACAAAAAGCCTAAAACAGAATTCAGCTTTAAAAACACATCATAAATAGCCTTTATATCCGAAGGACTAGACGCCTCGTCAGCACAATAAATATTTGCCTCACGCACCAATTCAAAAACAATGGAAATAGCATCAGCAGTGTTAAAATCATCGTCCAGACAAGCATTAAATTCCTGAACCTTAAATTCAAGCATTTTACATACTTCTTCACTGGCAGGCGCTGAAATATCAGCATTTTTAAGTCTGCGTTCTAAATTCTCCTTGCAATTATAGAGCCTTTGCACAGCTGCCTTACAGCTATCCATTACTTCTGCTGTATAATTAAGCTGACTTCTATAATGAACTTGTAAAAGCAGAAATCTAATCGCCTCATACCCGTAAATCTCCGCTACCTGTCTTACAAGAAAGAAGTTGTTTTTTGATTTGGACATTTTCTTATTATCAATATTGAGCATCCCATTGTGCATCCATATATTAGCAAGAGTCTTGCCTGTTGCACAATGGCTCTGAGCTATCTCATTTTCATGGTGAGGAAAAATCAAATCAGAGCCTCCCCCATGAATATCAATTGTATCCCCGATATAATGCTTTGACATAGCAGAACATTCAATATGCCAGCCTGGTCTGCCCTTTCCATAAGGAGAATCCCAATAAGGCTCACCCTCCTTTGCAGCCTTCCACACTGCAAAATCCATGGGATTGTGCTTTTTATCGCCTATTTCTATCCTTGCTCCTGCTTGTAAATCCTCCAAGGGCATATGAGATAGCTTTCCATAATCGGGGTATTTAGTTGTGTCAAAATATACATCACCATCAGCCTCATAAGCAAAGCCTTTTTTCACAAGCTCATCAATTACTGCTAAAATATTATCCATATTTTCAGTAACCTTAGGATGAATATCAGCATCACGCACATTAAGTCCTCTGGCATCAATAAAATATTCCTTAATTGCGTTTTCTGATACGTCAGAAGGAGCTTTCCCCTCCTCATTAGCTTTTTTAATTATTTTATCATCAACATCAGTAAAGTTTTGCACATACTTTACCTTATATCCCTTATATTCAAGATACCGTCTAAGCGTGTCAAATACGCACAAAGCTCTTGCATTTCCAAGGTGGATAAGATTGTACACCGTTGGACCGCAAACATAAATGCTTACTTGATCTTTTTTAATAGGGACAAGCTTTTGCTTTTCTCTTGTAGCAGTGTTGAAAATAACCATAAATAACCTTTCTATTATTGACTATATACATTAAAAATGATATTATAATATTAATTATTTTAAATAATATTTTTATTAAGGAGAATAAATAATATGAGTAATAATTATGAATCAAAAAAACGCTTACGTGAAGAGCATGATAAGAAAATGCATAAAATATATATGAGAAATTGGATATTAGCTATAATCAGCTTAGCTCTGGCGATTATCCTATATAGAGCATTTTAATCTGCATGAATTATAACATATGCACAAAACTTTGTCAATTATTTAGTTAAAAGCTTACATAGGATTTGATGAAAAATCTAAAACATTTCCTATATAAATTATATCATTATATTTTATTATACTAACCATATCCTCAATCTTAAAATCAGTTTTAAACGGGTCTATAACAGTTATATATTTATAATGATGTATAAAAAATTGGAGCATACTATCAGCGTAGCTGTCTTTAATTATCAACAATGACTTATTGCTATCTATATCAGTCTGTATTTCCACCTTATATGAATTTTCTCCGGCAAAGGATTTATACTTATCCTTTTCATCTAAATATTTTCTTAAAAATATATCATTATATTCCTTCATACCTTTGTCATTATAGACCTTTACTGTTGTTGTAGGCTGTGATGAATTTGTATAATAATATTTCATTGTATCAGCAGTTATACTTTTATCAAGTGTTTTTGAATATAAGTTTCCCTTAAAGGTATAAGTAGCATTTTCAATGGAAAAATTTGATAATCCCAAGGGAGAAAAATTCATTCTGCTTCCTAATGCAGAATATGCAAGGTATGCACCGTAGCTCGTCCAGCGATTATCCGTCCTATAATATACATATTCATTTTTTGCGCTTGTTATTTCTGCCAAAATATCTATTGTGCTGATATTATAATCCCCCACATAATCATAGCAATATTTTATATATTGCTTTTGAGATGAAGGATTTAAGTAAATCGGTATTTCAGAAGAAAAGTTCACCTGTGACGTGGGAGAAAGCATAAAATAAATCGACTTATTTTCATTTAACTGAGAAAGCCTTATTATCTGTTCTAAATTCTTATTTGTTATACTATAATCATCAACACGAAATAACTCAATCAGCTTGTCATGTATTTTTACAACACCATTTATCTCTTTAATTCCCGCATCTCTTAAAACCTCATATTTTGCTGCAGCTAAAGACGTTCTAGCAATTAAATGGTCATTAATATATCTATCATACGTTTTCGCCCCGTCCTTATCTATAAAGTTGCTAATAAAGCTTTTATCCTTTACTGCAAGCAGTTTATTTTCAGTTTCATTAAATTCCTTTTTAGGTGAAAATAATGTTCCGAGAGAAAAAAACAAAATAATCAGTGAAAAAATAATTATTGTTAAATTTATTTTATTACTCTTCATACTTTCTCCTAAAGCTTATAATTTAAAAAGCTAAAATCGTTTTTATCTATTAAAAAAATAATACATATCACAAATATTATTCCTTGTAAAACAGGAATAATATAATTTTTTGCAACAGCGCTTTTAAAAATAAATCTCTCATACAGCTTTTCTAATAACTTTGACGCCCCAACAAATCCAACAATTAACACCACGCCATACGTAGTGATTAAATAACTGCTATTTGCATCAGCTATTATATTATTCCCATTTACCATTGCAAAAATATATTTAAGGCTTTGTACAATGGTAGCATAAATAGTCGCATTGCCATTACCTACTTCAAAAATAACCCATCCAAACAGTATAAGTATAAAGGCATATGTTACTTGAAAAACTTTTGGCAGCAGCTTTATAATTTTACCTGAAATAAATCTTTCAAAAATTAAAATTATAGACAGATAAAATCCCCACAACAAATAATTCCATCCTGATCCATACCAAATTGCAGTAAGCACCGTTACTACAACAGCATTTATAGCACCCTTAAATTTCCCTTTTCTAAATCCGCCTAAGGGAAAATAAACATATTCCCTAAACCAATCACCTAAGGTTGTGTACCATCTCCTGCAAAACTCCGAAATATTCTTTGCAGTATATGGATAATAAAAGCTTCTGGCAAAATCAAAGCCGAATATTTTGCCAAGACCAACCCCCATATCACAATAACCGCTAAAATCAAAATATATTGAAAAAGCAAAGCCTACTATCCCAAGCCACGCCGACAACATTGAAAGCTGCTCAAAGG
>JAAYSD010000021.1 GCA_012518465.1 Clostridiales bacterium | reverse complement strand
TGTGCATTTTGTTTTCCTTTCCTTTTTCCTTTTTATCCTGCAACACAATTATATCATTCACAAGGTATATTAGTAATCATATTAAAGTAAAGATTTTGCGTTTGTATGTAAAAATTCAAATTTATTATCTTAAATATATAACTATATTAACAAATATATCAAAATAATGAATAATTATATTTATGTAAAATAAAATTAAATATGTTATTAAAGTACTGAGATAATTTAGATAAAATTAATATTTATTTATAAAAATATTAATTATTTATTAGCGGTTGTTAAGATATTAAACATAATTCAAAAATAATTGTATTGAAAAGCATATTTGTGAGTGCTATACTTATAGCAATTGATAATACTTGCGCAGATTTATCAGTTCCTTGTATATTTAAATTGCATAAAACTAGTTTTAATTTTAAAAAATAGGAGGAAATAAAAAAATTTATTAACAAAAAGTACAAATTATATATTATTTTAATAGATAATTAATATTTTTTTAATAAACTATTAAAAGCTTTTACTCAAATATAAAAAAGGGAGGAAAGAGTATGAAGAAGAACTTATCAGCCTTTATTTCATCATTTTTAACTATTTCAATGCTGATAAACAGCTTTGTTTCTGCTGCTGATACACAGGTACCCAACGATGAATTAATCGTCAAATACGATTTTAAAAACGTAAGCAGCACCATAGTACCAGATGTAACAGGAAACGGAATGCAAGGCATAATCTATAAAACAGATACGGGTGGCTCAAAAATCGTAACTGACAGTATTTACGGAAATGAAGTTAATGCGTTATATTTATCAGGCGGTGAGGAAGGCGGTTGGTTAAAGCTGCCCGCTGGTGTCTTAGGTGATAACAAATCAATAACTATAAGCTGCTGGGTAAATATAGAAAACACTACCGGATACCAAAGAATTTGGGATTTTGGCACAGGAACAGACAAGTATATTTATTTACTTAATGACGGTTGGAATGATGGTGCTCGTGGATATACAGCTGCTATAACAAAAAGTGGCTGGAGTAAGGAAGAGTGTGCATCAAAAGGAACGAGTGAAGAAGGATATAACAATAACCTTCCTACTAATCAATGGGTTTTAACAACTGTCACTTTAGATAGTGAAAATAAAACCTTGAAATTATATCAAGATGGTGCTCTTGTCAATGAAGCCATAGTAGAAACCGTTATTGAAGACTTGGGAAATACCACTAATAACTACATAGGAAAAGGTCAATACAGCGATGCACCTACGAATATGATGATTGCAGATTTTAGAATATATGGTACTGCATTAACACCCGAACAGGTATCCAAATTATTTGTAGTTCCCGACGAAACAAGAGTAAATGCTGATTATAATGTATTAGATTTAGGTGATATTTATGCTCTCACATCGGATATAGATTTACCAGCATTAGGAAATTCAGGTTCAACAATAACATGGACATCTTCTGATGAAGCAGTTATTTCCACAACAGGAAAAGTAACGCGACCAAAAGCTGGAAATACTGATGCAAAAGTCACATTAACTGCTGAAATAAAATATGGCAGTGCTAAAAAAACAAAGGATTTTGAAGCAATCGTATTGGCTTATCCAACAGATGAAAAAATAGTTGAGCATGACTTAAATAAAATTAACCTTGGAATGCTTGATTCAGTTATTGAGGATTTGAGCCTTCCTAAAACGGGTGAATGGGGATCTGAAATAACTTGGAATAGTTCCGATAAAAAGCATTTATCTGCCGACGGTACTGTTTGCAGGCCTCCAATAGGTGCTTGTGATGCTGAAATTAATCTTATTGCAACAGCCAGAAAAGGCGATGCAACATTTACTAAGGAATTTAAAGTTACAGTAAAGCCAGTTTTCTATGTACCTGAAATTAAATCAGCTGAGCAAATAAATATTTCTACATTAAAAGGTTCATTCCCTACTCTTCCAGCTATGGCAAACATAACATATACTAATGGCGAAAAAGATAAACTTAAGGTTATTTGGCCTACATCTATTGACAAGACTAAATACGAGAAATCCGGAGAGTTTTCAGTAGAAGGAACAGTGATAGACAGTGACTTTAAAGTAACTGCTAATGTAACGGTATTAGATGAGGACGGCTCTACTCCCTTTATACAGGCAGAAGGCTTTAAGCTAGAGGATATCACACTTAATGGAGATTCTATACTAACTGACAACAGAGATTTGGATATAACTTATCTAAAGCTTTTAGACAGCGACAGAATGTTATACAACTTCAGGAAAGCTTTTGGCGAGGATACTAAAGGAGCCAGCCCCCTAGGTGGATGGGAAGCTGAAGACGGATTATTAAGAGGACATTCAACAGGGCACTACTTATCAGCACTTTCACTGGCTTACGCCTCTACAAAAGATGAACAAATTAAAGAAAAATTAGATTATATGGTAAGTGAGCTGCATAAGCTTCAGCTTAAATCCAAAGGTGATCCTTCTGAATTTAAGACGAACGGCACAGCTGAATCTTCTCCACAATCAGGCTGGAGCAAGGACCCGTCAGAATGGGGTGAAGGATTTTTAAGTGCATATTCACCAGACCAATTTGCTTTATTAGAGCAATACGCACCTTATGGCGTAATTTGGGCACCATATTATACCTTGCATAAGATTATAGCAGGTTTTATTGACGCATATACTTATACTGGAAATGAGGAAGCACTTGAAGCTGCTAAAGGAATAGGCTCATGGATTTATGACCGTCTGAGCGAAACAACTGAACAGCAAAGAACTGCTATGTGGAAAATGTATATAGCCGGCGAATTTGGCGGAATGAACGAATCACTTGCTAAGCTATATGAAATAACCAATGATGAAAAATATATCGAAGCAGCAAAATTCTTTGATAATAATAATTTATTTGAAGGCTTAGCTGCAAATGAAGATAATATTTCAGGACTGCATGCTAATCAGCATATTCCCCAAATTATCGGTGCAATAGAGGAATATAAAGCTACCGGTGAAAAGAAATACTACGATATAGCTGAAAATTTTTGGAATATTGTTACTACACGATATGCTTATTCAATAGGCGGTGTAGGAACTGGAGAAATGTTTAAAGAACCTTATGCACAGGGTGAAAATATTGTTACAGATAAAAACTGTGAAACCTGTGCCGCATATAATTTGTTAAAGCTTTCTAAAGAGCTTTATGCATACAACCCCGAAAACGCTAAATACATGGATTATTATGAACGAACTCTAATAAATCAAATATCAGCATCAATTAACCCCGTCGTGTCTGAAGATGCTCATTTAGGTGTAACCTATATGCTTCCTATTGGTGCTGGTCAGAGAAAGAGTTATAGTGATGATTATTATTCCTTTACTTGTTGTCATGGAACAGGAATGGAGAATCATGTAAAGTATCAAGAAAATGTTTATTTTAAATCCACAGATGGTTCTGCACTTTATGTAAATCTATATATGCCTTCAACATTAGAATGGACGGAAAAAGGCTTTACAATTGTACAAGAAACTGAATTTCCTTCTGATTATTCAAAAATCACTGTAAATGGCAATGGAGAAATGGCTATTAAGCTTCGTGTTCCTTATTGGGCTGTAAATGGATTTACAGTTTCAGTGAATGGAGAAAAGATTGTTGAATCTGCTGAAACTAGCACTTATGTAACAATCGACAGAGAATGGAATGAAAATGACATTATTGAAATTAATATGCCATTTGCACTGCATCTTGACAAAACACCTGATAAAATAGATGATACGACAGCCGCATCTATTATGTATGGTCCTATTGTCATGGTAGCAAAGGATTCTAATCAAGAGTGGACAACTTTGAATCTAGCTCCACAGCTTACAAATTCAATAACTGTAAATCCTTCAGATGATTTAAGAAAACTTTCACTTTCCACAGCAGGTTTAGAATTCATTCCTATGTTTATGGCTCATAATTTAAGCTATACTACTTATTTTAAAGTTAATACAATTGGCGGCGACTCCTCCTTGGTGCTTAAAGAGGTTGAATCAATTGAAATTGAAACAAAAACAGGAGAAAAGCCGATTCTACCAGCTAGCTTAAAGGGTACCTACTCTGATGGATCTCAATATCAGGTAAAGATCACTTGGGATAATATTGAAAAATCATCGTATGAAGAGTCTGGAATCTTTACTGTATACGGGAAAATAGATGGCACAGAAATTAAAGCTATTTGCATAGTAAAGGTACTGGATAATAAAGAACCAACTCCTCCTGATGATCCCGATAACCCTAGTGAACCTAGCGAACCTAACGAGCCAACTCCTCCTGATGATTCCGATAACCCTAGTGAACCTAGCGAACCTAACGAGCCAACTGAACCCAACAATCCATCAAATCCATCGGATAACAATCCATCCGACGGTACAAACCCGAAAACAGGATTAGAGGGTGTCGGTGCATGGTTAACGTTTATGTCTTTCGCAATAATATCACTCATTTCAACTACAAAAAAGAAAACCAAATAAAAATAACAGCTTAAAATACATCATGATATAATAATTGAGCTTGCAGAAAAGTCTGCAAGCTCAATAGGAGGAGTCCACTCCCCCTATGCTAACCCTAACACCATTAAATGTTAC
>JAAYSD010000119.1 GCA_012518465.1 Clostridiales bacterium | reverse complement strand
TCCAATTCATCAAGCTTACTAATTCCTGAGGAGGAAACACCTAAAAAAAGCGTCTTATCATCAACTCGTACAATGAGCAAGAATTTATCCGGTGCTAAATTGACTCTTTCAAGAATCTTAATTCTGCTTGAAGAACCAAAGCTTTTTACTCTACCGCTGCTTACATGCTTAAGTATCCAAAACAGCATAAACATCAGCCCCAGTACCAATGCCAATGATAATATCGCAGGCAATAGTTTTTCCATATCTTGCTCTTTCCTCTTTCCTTATATTTCTATCCTATTATTTTAGATACTGTTTGCAAAATTCTATCCGGCTTAAAGGGTTTTACTATAAAGTCTAAAGCTCCCAGCTTTATAGCTTCAACCACCATTGCTTCCTGTCCCATTGCAGAACACATAACGATTTTTGCATTAGGGTCAAATGCCTTAATATCCTTTAAAGCGTCAATGCCTGTTTTATTAGGCATAGTAATATCCATTACTACCAAATCAGGCTTTTCACTTTCGTACATTGATACTGCTATTTCCCCATCTGCTGCTTCTAAAATATTGTTATATCCGTTCTGCACAAGGGTATTTTTAATCAGCATTCGCATAAATGCAGCATCATCAACCAATAAAATCTTTTTATCCATCGCTTTCCTACTCCTTATTACCTAAAGAATCCATAAATTTTGATTTAACTATTTCAGTAATTCTTACTGCAAAATTATCATCAATTACTACTACATCACCACGTGCAATTAAATTACCATTCACAATTATATCAACAGGAGCACCTGCCTGACGCTCAAGCTCAATAATAGTTCCTTGAGTAAACTCAAGTATATCCTTTACCTTTCGCCTTGCTGTACCAATTTCGACAGAAATCTGTAAAGGCACATCCATTAAAAGCTGAAGATTATCCTGCTGCTCACTGCTTAAATGAGTGCTTTGCGAATCAAAGGATTGAAATTGTGCAGTTTGTATATTTACAGGTGGCTGAGTATAAACATTTTGCCTTACAGCCTCATTTTGAGGTGCTTGATATGGCATTTGATTATGCATGCTATTCACTTCCATATTTTGTCCTAAGTTCTCCTGTGCTGAAGTGGGAGGAACACTATCAGCTACTGGCGGATTTTGTGCAGCTTCCTCCTCCTGTGCAGTCCCCTCCCCCGCTGAATCAAGCATTTTATTGGCTAAATTTTTAGCAAGATCGAGGCTTAAGACAGACATAAATTCACTATTCAAAATGCCGTCGACAGTAAGGTTAAAAGTCACTGCGACAACAGTTTCTTCAGAATCCATATCCGAATAATCACATAACCCATCATTATCCATTATATAAGGTGTGGGAGTAGAAATATCAATAGGAACTCCCAGCATATCAGAAAGAGCAGTTGCAGATGCGCCCATCATCTGATTCATCACTTCTGCTACTGCACTGATATTCATCTCATCAAATTTAAAATCAGGCGAAAGCTCAAGCGGCATACCGATAAGTTGATTTAAAATCATTTGAACATCATCTTGCTTTAAAATCATCAAATTTACACCGGTTATACCCGAAACATAGATAATTTTAACGCATATAGCAGGCTCTAAATTTTTATATCCTAATTCCTTTACCTTTTTAACTTCGACCTTTGGCGTTGTTATCCACACCTTAGAATTTAATAATTCAGATACTGCCGTTGCTGCCGAACCCATGCTAATATTTAATATTTCGCCAACTGCATCGGCTTGTATTTCTGTAAATTGTTCTGGATTTTCGTTGATATATTTTGACATGAAAAGACCTCAATTCTGCAGAATATTATTGATTTTTACAGCTTTTTTATTATTCATAGTGCCTAATTTACCATCAAACCAAACCTTATTTCCAATTTTTAATTGAATATCAGAATTAATATTTTTATTTAATGGAATTATATCATTTACCTTTAAATTCAGCACTTCATGCATATTAAGATTTACTTCCCCCAGCAAAGCTGTAATGTCCATAGTTGTGTTTTTAAGACCTGATAAAATAGCTTCTCGCTTTTCAAGTTCTTTTTGCTTATCAAGTTTTCTCGTTGCAGCCTTTGCATATTTAATAGAAAACTTTTTCATAATTGCGTCAAGACTCAATGCAGGTATACATAAGGAAATCAATGATTTCATGTCCTGAATTTCAATTTCCAGCATTACAATAATAACTGTATCATCATAGCCAAATTGTTGTGCCACTCTAGAGTTTGTTTCAATTCTTAATAGCCTTGGATCTACATCTACAAAAGCCGACCATGGCTCTTTTAGATGCTTTGCCATATTCTTAAACACAGATTTCATAACATTTATTTCAATATCAGTAAAATCTCTGTTTACATCATCATAAACGCCTCTACCGCCCAAAAGTCTATCAATCATAGTAAGAGTTACGTTATTTGACAATTGGATTACTATATTTGTTTCAGAAATATCCTCATCATCAATACCAAAATCTACAATTCCCATCATAACATAATCAGGCAAAGCATTATTAAATTCATAATATCTTTGCTCCTCAATATTTACAAGTGATACCCTGCAATAAAGCCTCAATATTCCCGTAAAATATAATGATATTAGTCTAGAATAGCTTTCAAATATACCGTCAAGTGTCTTAATCTGCTCTTTGGTAAACTTTTTAGGCGCACGAAAATCATATTCCTTTACCTTTGATTCATCCTCATGCGTCTGAGTAATATTTGTTTCACCACTAATAGCACGATTTAACATTTCATCTATTTGTGCTTGTGTAAGTATTTCAGCCATAATTCACCTCCCAGCTAAAGCGTATAATAAAATATATTATCAATCCAATTTCACTGGCATAGGTGCTACTTGGATATTGGGATTGTATTCTGTAATAGGATTTTGTCCAAACTTATTTTTAAATGTTTCAATAAAATATTCAGCTGAGCCTTCAGGATATTTATCAGGATTACCAACCTCTGACTCATTAGTATTTTGAGGATCAGATGGAAGATTTACACCGATGTTATAATCCTTTTCTAATATTTCTTTTATTATTTCAGGTGAATAGTAATCTACATCATTTCGCCATAGCAAAAGCTCAACTCGCCTATTCTTTTGCCGTCCTTCATCTGTGGAATTATCAGCAATGGGCTGAGTATGCCCCATACCTTTGAAATATAACTTTTCACTAGGTAAAGCTTTATTATATTCAAAAAACTTCAATACAGTGGATGCTCTCATTCCTGACAAATCCCACCCATTTACAGCGGAAATCGCATTTGCAGTATGTCCTGATACCTCCATTTTTAGTATATAAGGCTCTAAAGTTTTAAAAGCTGGAACAAGCTTTGATAAAACCTTTTTACCTTCTTCCTTTAACACATAGCTATCGCCATCAAAATATATCTGACTTTGAAATCTTATCAATATGTAAGACTTCCCCTGCGACACTTCTACAAAATCACTAATCTCAGTGCCTTCAAACAAGCTTTTAACATAGCCTGCCAATTCATCAAACTTATATGGCTTTTTTACATTTGTACCTTCAGTTGGCTCCTCGTCGACAACATATACACCATCATCTACCAAAGGCACATCTTCCTTTAAATCTATACTCTGCCCTTTGAAAGCATAGTAAATCTGCTGCCACTTTGCCTCGTCAAGAGTTGAAGATGAATAAAGGAGTATAAAAAATGTAAGAACTAATGTTATCATGTCGGAATATGTCGTGAGCCAGTCGTTACTAGCATCTCTTTCTTCCTTCTTTTGTCTGCCCGCCATGACTTCACCCCTTTAATATATTAACATTTTATTAATTATAGCAAAATAATTACTCTTTGTAAATACTATTATAAAATTTTATTCCTTATTTGTATTGCTTTTTTGTTTTAAAGCCTTTTTAGGCAGCATAAACTCAAGCTTTTCCTGTATGTATCTTGGGTTCATACCACTTGCTATTGACAGCACGCCTTCTTCAACTATCCTCATATTTAGGACCTCTTCCTCATGAGCTGATTTCAAAGCCGAGGAAATAGGAGCAAACAAAACATTAGCAAAAAGTGAGCCGTAAAAAGTAGTTATCAAAGCAACAGCCATATTAGCCCCCAAGCTATCAGGGTCTGAATCCATCGTTGCCAACATCTGCACCAAACCAATTAAAGTACCTAACATTCCAAACGCCGGAAATACAGCTACACCTTTATCAAAAAAGCCTCTATTTGTATCATGTCTATCGGACATAAAATCAATAGCATCATCAAGCATACTTCTTACTTTATCAGTATCATTTGCGTCAATTATCAAAAGCAAGCTTGATTTTAAAAATGGATCCGACGCCTCATTTGCACTATTTTCAAGAGAAATTAATCCCTTGCTTCTAGCGATTTTAGCATACTCTACTATGTCGTCAATAGTCTTTTTATGATTGTATTTTCGTGGTAAAATTGATATTTTTA
>JAAYSD010000118.1 GCA_012518465.1 Clostridiales bacterium | reverse complement strand
TTAAATATTTCATCATTATTATGCATTATATTATTTTCATTACAAATAGCGTGAAAATATTTTGTGAGAATATAATTATTATCGCTGTTTAAAATGTAATTATCTTTATACTTTCTTATATATTTTTCTTTTAAACTCGGAAAATGACTGTCAAGCTTTGTATAAAAGTATTCTCTGCTTCCCTCTCTTAATGTCATTCCTGCACCAAAGTAAATAATGCCCTTAACATTAGCTTTTATGCAATAATTAATAATGCCTTGAAAATTTTCCTTATTATCATTTATAAAGGGGAGAATAGGCGTAAACCAAACAATAGTCGGTATGCCATTATCTCTTAAAGTACATAGTGCCTCGAATCTTTCTTTTGTAGTGGAAACATTAGGCTCGATAATTTTGCACAAATTTTCATCGAAAGTAGTGAGGGTAATTTGCACAACACATTTGCTTTGCTCATTAATTTGTTTTAGTAAATCTAAATCGTTTAAAATGCTTGCTGATTTTGTAATGCACGTAAAACCATAACCGTATTTGTATGCAAGCTCCATGCTTTTTCTTGTATAATGCAGCTTTTTCTCTATTGGAATATATGGGTCACACATTGAACCTGTTCCAATCATACATAATTTTCTTTTTGACATTAATGATTGTTCTAAAAGCTCAATCGCATTTTCTTTTACTTCTATATCCTCAAAATCATGGTCAAAGCCATAGCAAAGGCTGCGACTGTCACAATATATACAGCCGTGAGAGCAGCCACGATAAATATTCATAGAATCGCCTTTGCTAAGTATGGATTTCACCTTTTTAAAATGCATAATCAATCAGTAAGCGTGTTAAACGGTGCTACGGGTAAGCCCTCGCTGTTGAACAGCTTTATCTCCATGTAATTTGTAAATGCATATTGTGCATAAACTGGATTATCTACTTTTTCACTTTTTAATATAATATCCTTGCCGCAAATTTCAGCTTCAGCATCAAAAAATATGCCATCACCACCTGCAATCTTAAAGCTTTCTAGTTCTCCCTTTGCTACTAGTCCGTCATAAACATAATCAAAGATTAACTTAAGCTGATTTCCTTCAGTATATGTATTTTTCAAAATCGGTGAGAAAGCCTTTATTTCATTTCTTCCGTATACATGATATAATGCCTGAAGTGCAAGCCTTTCACCTACGGGCCTTTTGTCTGTTGGATGAATATTATCTATTTCACCACAATCAACGATTATTGCAATACCTGTGTTCTTTATAGTTTTAAAAACATTCATTTGTGCTTGCCTTAAAATTGCCCATTTTTTATCATCAGGTGCATTTGTATAGCCAAACATAGGTAGCTGAACGTTTATAAAAGGAAGGCTTCTATCCATAAAATCATCTCTCCACTGCTCTATCAAAGAAGAAAGAAGGTGATAATATTTTTCTGGATGAACCTCATCTTGTTCGCCTTGATAATATATAAATCCTCCTAAGGTGTATGGAGCAATTCTTTTAAGCATTGTTTCGTATAACCCACAAGGACGTAAAGGGTTTTTTATTCCCATAGGACCGGGATAACGATTTTCTCCTGCTATTTCAAGCACTTCATCCCATGTTTTCTCAGGAAACTCCTCTTGAACCTTTGCAACACGCTGTCCCCACTCAGCAGCATATTTTTCATAATCGTCAAACTCTTTTATCATTTGCTCGTTGGTTTTGCCTTTTGTTATTTCATCATATTCATGGATTATATCAGCTGTTTCATAGTGACTTAAAAGCTTTTCACGACTTTGCCAGCAGGCAGCAAAAGTGCCACCCCAGTTGCAGCCGATGATTCCTACTGTTACATTTAATTCCTTTTGCAGCTTTATAGCGAAATACGTGCCGACAGCAGACCATGCCTTTGAATTTTCAGGGGAAGCGACATTCCAGCAAGAATTATTTTCAGCTTTGTAAAGCTCCTCACCGAGCATTGAAATTTTATTTGTATAATAAAACCTTATTTTATCAGTATTAAAGTCCTTTAAGAAATCGTTTCCATCTAAGCTGTTTTGAAGCTCCAGCTCCATATTGGATTGACCTCCTGCGAGCCAGACCTCTCCAATCATTACATTAGTAAAAATCCTTTCATACTCGCCTTGAGTCAGCTTTAAATCATAAGGGCCTCCTTCTTTCATAGGATTTAAAATAATAGTAAATTTCCCATCTTTAATAAATGCCCTTTGCTTTTGATTATTTATTTCGCAAATTATTTCATGATTGCTGTCAGTATTACCGAAAATACGAACATTTTTATCTCTTTGCAATACCATGTTATTACTAAAAATTGCTGCTGTATTAAACATAAAAACTCCTTAAAATTTTTTATATATTATACTTTTAATTTTTAATTTAGTCAAATGTATTTATAAATTATCAAGCTGCTCAATCCATTGATTTGCACTAGCATCACTTGGCATACGCCAATCTCCTCTTGGAGAAAGTGCAATACTACCGATTTTTACACCATCCGGAAGGCAAGAGCGTTTAAACTGCTGTGAAAAAAACCTTTTGTAAAAGTTTTTAAGCCATTTTAATATAGTTTCTTCATTAAAATTATTTTTAAAAGCATAACAGGCAAGCCTATATACTTTTTTAGGGGGAAATCCATATCTTATGCTATAATAAAGAAAAAAGTCATGCATAACGTATGGGCCTATCAAGTCCTCGGTTTTTTGTACAATTTTATCGTTTTCAGCAGGCAAAAGCTCGGGACTTACGGGAGTGTCTATAATATCTTTAACAATGTTTTTCAACTTTTCATTATTTTGTATTTTTGCATAATAAATAAGAATATGACTTATAAGTGTTTTTGGCACTGATGAATTTACAGAATACATTGACATATGATCGCCATTATACGTACACCAGCCTAATGCAAGCTCGGATAAATCTCCGGTGCCAACTACAAGTGCATTTTGACTATTGGAATAGTCCATTAAAACCTGAGTGCGTTCACGTGCCTGAGCATTTTCATAAGCGGCAGAACGATCGCTGTTATCAAGCTCGATATCCTTAATATGCTGCTTTACAGCTTTAGAAATATCAATTTCTTTAAAGGTGACTTTTGTTATTGATGCAAGCTCGCTTGCATTACTCTTTGTACGTGTGGAAGTGCCAAAGCACGGCATTGAAATTGCTAAAATATTTGTTAAGGGTAAGTCCATTAATTGCATTGTCTTTATACAAACAATTAAAGCAAGTGTGCTGTCAAGTCCTCCGGAAAGCCCAAGCACCAGCCTTTTCACCCCAGTATGAATGAGTCGCTTTTTTAATGCATAAGCTTGCATATTTAGAATAAATTCACATCTTTTTTCTAATTCAGCTTTATCAATTGGGATAAAAGGAGTAGGAGAAATAAATCTTGTTAGTAAAGTTCTTTCTATATTAAGTGAAAAAGTATTATTATAATTTGTATTTTTTATTATAAAACCTGTATTCTTACTTCTTTCAAAATTAATTTTTTGATAATCGATTTCTGTAATTAGCATTTTATTATCAAAAGGGGGCTTTTCAGCTATAATAGAGCCGTTTTCAGCAATTATTGAATGACCGCTGAATATCAAGTCCTGCGTACTTTCATATTGACCTGCATTTGCGTAAATATAGGCACAAATAAGTCTGGAAGATTGATTTTTAACATATTCGCTGCGTTTTGTCGGCTTGCTTATAAAATCGTTGCTTGCTGATATATTTACTATCACATTTGCTCCGTTGAGTGCAAATGTGTTTGAAGGGGGATTTACAGCCCATAAATCCTCGCAAATTTCAATTCCTATTATTAATTGTGGAAGCGTGGAGCATTGAAGTACAGCATTATTTGTTAGTGTTGTACCCCATTCCTTTAAAAAGGAATCTTCACTAAGTGTAGAAAAATAACGTTTTTCATAATATTCATTATAGTTTGGAAGATTTTGCTTTGAGTAAATGCAAATAATCCTGCCCTTATTTATAGCAATAGCACAATTATATAGTTTGCCCTTGTCTTTTACGGGGCAGCCTAAGATAATTAGCATATCTAAGGCTTTTGTGCGTTCAGCAATGTCAAAAACAGCTTTTCTTGCATTTTCAATCAAAATATCTTGAAAAAATAAATCACCACATGAATATCCTGTGATGCATAGCTCAGGAAAGGCAAGAATTTTCACATTGTTATTATCAGCTTCAATAATTGCATTAATTATTTCATTTTTGTTGTAATCGGTATCTGCTATTTTTAGTTTTGGTGAAAAAACAGCAGCTTTTATAAATCCATCTTTCATTTCAAACCTCATTTTGATTGATTTACAATTTGTTTTATCTATTTTATACTAAAATTTATAAAATGTCAATCTGATTTTATTGATTATAGTAATAGCTTTAGTCATTTTACACAAAAACAAGGTTAATAATTTGTAAAAACGCTAATTGACTATGGCTTAATTTTATATTATTATTATACTATAAAGTATAGATTATAATTTATTTAAACAAGTTGTAATCGTATACAATTTTTTAAGGAGGTTAGAATGAAACTTAAAACTAGAATAATGTCCGGCATTATGGCGGCATTAATGTTGTTGACTGTGGCATGTGAAGAAGATGGTGATGTTGTTTCTGGCGCAGATGCCGGTGAAGGGTTTGATTATGATTCACAAACCGATGTTGGAAACGTTATTTGGCTTGGTTATTATGATTTGAATAGTGATGGTGCAGAGGGCTCGGCATCTTTGACGCAATTGTTTGAAGAGCGTCATGGTGGTACTATTGAATATATTCAAGTAGGCTCTGTTGAGTACTATGATAAGCTTGCTTTGATGATTCAAAATGACCAATCACCTGACTTAGTTAGAAGTGAGTGGGCAAGCTATCCGGATGGAATGGATAAAAACCAGTTTGAACCATTGGATGAATATATTGATTTGGATAGTCCACTGTGGTCCGGAATGAAAGAATATATCGAGATGTTCATGTGGAAGGATACACTTTATTTCCCTGCATATAGAGTAGCTCCTGAATTAAGCACTGTTATTCACTATGACTATGATTTGCTTACAAGTGCTTTGGGTGAAGAGAATGATCCATATACTCTCTATCAAAATGGTGAGTGGACATTATCAAAAATGAAAGAGCTTATGTCAAGCTGGGTGGCACTTGATAAGGAAAATAACATTGGATATTCAGGATTTAATGCAATACCTTTCATTGCTACAACAGGTAAGGCTTTGCTGGCTGTTAATCCCGATGGTACAGTTGTAAATAATTTAAAAGATTCAAGTATAAGTGATATTATGCTGTACTTGCAAGATAACTTTAATAACAGATCTATGCCTTTGACAAATGGAGAATGGATTGGTCCTGATGGTGGTAAGCCATTTGAAAAGAAAAACCGTTTGTTCTATGGAATGGGTCTTGATTGGACATATACAAACTCTGTTCTTTCTCTTCCAGATACAGAATTTAGGTTTGTACCATATCCTCGCTATGAAAATGCTGATAAGTATTATACAAATATGCAGCTGTTTGGATACTTAGTTCCTAAGGGTGCTAAGAACATTAATGGTGCGCTAACTTGGATTTTCTTAAATAGACAAAATGAGATTGAACCTGATGCAATAGCACAAGCTAAGGAGAATGCGATTAATCCTCCTGTTGAGTACTATACTGCCGGCAAAAAGAAGGGTCAAGAAAAGCCAAGAGTTGTATGGACTGAGGCAATGTGGGATTTGAGAACAGAGCTTGGCAATCCTGAAAAATTTGGATTTGTATTTGAAGGTGCTTACGGTGTAGGCAGCAAGCTGAAGAATATTTATGAAAACTATGTTCTTAAAGAATCCTTATATGGTGAGGGTGAAACAACCTGGACTAAGATTGTTAATGAGCAATTTACAGTAATAGAAGAGGAATTGAAAACTGCTAGTTTCACCTCTGTCAGCTAATAATTATTATAAAAACCGTACCATTTTATGTGGTGCGGTTTTTTTGTATATTTTTCAATTCTCTGGTAAAAATAATGATAAAGGGGTGAAGTAATGAGGAATTTTGATGAACTTCCATTAGGTTTTGGTATGCAGCTTATGCAAAATATGAAAGCATCTCAATATTTTAATTCTTTATCTAAGCAGGAAAGAGATAAGATTATATCAAAAACACATCAGATTCATTCCAAGCAGGATATGGAGGAATTTGTAAATAATTTAACTGAAATGAGGCAATAATGGATAAAAAACGTTTTCAAAAACAAGAAAAGCGATATGAAGAGCCTAATCCAAAAACAGCGACAAATAATCAGTGGGCAAAGACGACGAAGGATAATGATGATAGGGAAAGGCGAGATGGTCCTGGAGGAGATTGAATTAAAAAGCAAGCAAAGATTTTGCTTGCTTTTTGTTTGGAAAAATAGTTTTAATTAAATATAGCTTAAACATATTTATTAATTGATATTCTTTAAAAAAATTTTAATGTATAAAAAAAGTATTAAGTTATAGATTTTCACTAATTTTTATGATATAATTAAAGAAAATTTAAAAAAAGAGGTTTTTATGGAACTGGTAATTAACAACCTAAGAAAATCGTTTGATAAAAAGGAAGTATTAAGTGGAGTTAATTTTACCTTTGAAAAAGGAAAAATATACGGTCTTATAGGCAGAAATGGTGCAGGAAAGACGACTTTATTTAATATTATAAATGATGATATTGCTGCGGATGACGGAGAATTTTACATATCGGAAAATGGTATGTCTAGAAAACTTGTGCAAGAGGATATTGGTTATGTTCTGTCAGTGCCTGTTGTACCCGATTTTTTAACAGCGAGAGAATTTTTGAAGTTTTTTCTAGATGTTAATAAAAAAAGACTAGAAAATCCTTTATCGATAGATGAATATTTAGAGATGGTCCAAATCGATGTAAGCGATAGAGATAAGCTGCTGAAGGATTTTTCCCATGGTATGAAGAATAAAATTCAGATGCTAGTGAATTTTATGGCTGAGCCTAATATTTTACTGCTTGATGAACCACTTACTTCCTTTGATATAGTGGCAGCTGATGAGATGAAAAAGCTTTTAAGAAGGAATAAAGATAATCATATTATTATTTTTTCCACACATATTCTTGAAATTGCTTTAGAACTATGCGATGAAATTGTTATTTTAAATAATGGATTACTTAGTGAAGTGACAAAGGATAATTTAAACAATAGTGATTATACCCAAAAGATTATTTCAGCCTTAAAAGGAGAAATTTAATGCAGTATATAAAAATTCTTTTTCTTTTAAAAATAACCTATGGAATAAATAGCTTTATATTTGCTTTAAAACGTATTCCTTTAATCGGAAAGTTTTTTCAAAGTATCGATATACAAAATAATAAGACATTAAAAAAAATAGCATTTATAATTTCAGTAATAAAAGAAATTTTAAAGGTGTTTTTGACTAAATTTATTTACATAGCAATTATTATAATTTCACCGATAATTTTTAATGTGAATGAGCAAATTATTTCTGCCAATTTATTTTTAACATTATTTTTTTATTTAACAATTATAGGTGGTGCTATAAATTCAAGTGTGTTCATAGGTACTCCTGATAAATATTATGTTATTGCTTTGATGAGAATGGATAGTAAAAAATATTCACTTTTAAGTATATTTTCATATAATATAAAGACATTTATAGGTTTTATTCCTGCACTTTTATTAGCAGGATTTATATTGAAAATTAATTTTTTAAAATGTATTGGTTTAGCTGTTTTTGTAATTTTGGTTAAAATTGTTTTTCAAGCAATGAATATTTTTATAGACACAAAAGTTAGAAAAAAGCTCTTTGAAAGGCTGAGGATAGCTTTTAATATAAT
>JAAYSD010000020.1 GCA_012518465.1 Clostridiales bacterium | reverse complement strand
TTATTTGCTATTAAAACCTTTTTTGCCAAGCCTACTATAAAAAGATTTATGCCGCTAGCTATTTTTTCAGTATCAACTCTTTTATTTCGAAGCTGCTTTTGAAAATCAGCAAATCTCATTAGTGGACCTGCTAATATTTTCATAAACAAAACAACATACAACAAATATTCTAAAAAGCTTTTAGTAGGTTTGATTTTTAAATTATACACATCAATTAAATACGAAAGCTTTTGTAGGACCAAAAAGCTGATTCCAATAGGAAATTCAAACCTAAAAGCATTAATATCAAGGCCAAAAATAATATTTTGATAATCTATTAGGAAAGAAAGATATTTAAATATAAATAAAAAAATAATATTAAGACATAGAGAAAAAATGAATATAAGCTTACGCCTTTTTGCATTTTCTGTTACCTTTTGCATCAATAAGCCTAAATAAAAATCTATAAGTGAAGATAAAACTAATAAAACTGCATAAAAAGGCTGTCCCCATGAATAAAAAAACAAACTAAGCAATAATAATGTTATGTTCTTCATATTTTTTGGGGATAAATAATACAAAGCTAAAGCTATTGGCAAAAACATAAATAAAAATGTATAGCTTGAATAAAGCACAATTTACCTACCTTTTATTTTAGCTAAAATTTCCTTATATCCTTCAATACTGCAAAATGAATTTAAAGCCTCTATCAAAGCCTTTGTTGATAAAAGCTCAGGCAAGCCCAATTCCTGCATTAGCTTCTTTCGTAACAATGAAGAATTATCCATACCAATAAGTCCGTCATCCATTAAAACTGCTTTTGTAAAAAACTCTTTTTTGTCCTTTTCAGCTGATTTTAAATCAATAACACCGGCTTTTCTAAAGGCATTAATAATAGTTTCCCTATTAATACCCTCCACACCTAATAGTCCAGATTTTGAGGGAGATTTTTTTCGCTTTTCCTTGCCTTTTACCTGAGGGATATATACATTTATTATCCTTTTATTCGGTATAATTCCCTTTAAATAATTTCTAATTTGAAAGCCTGCCCCATCACTATCAGTTAATAATATAATACCGTCTTTGTCAGCATATTTTTTGATTAAAGCTACTTTTTCCTTATCTTTATATATTCCATAACCGTTTATAACAATAATCACTGCATCAAAAATATTGGAAAGCTTTATTTTATCATACTTTCCCTCTACAACTATTGGCTTTTCTATATGAATTTTTTCCATCATTTTTTCACCGCTAAAAGTCTTGCAAGCATTTCTTCTAAAACAATTCTGCTGTCAATTGCTGTTGTTTTAAGCTTGTTGTCAGCTATAAACAATGTCCTTATACTATTTTTTATATACTCCTGATTAATGCTTCTTGCCTTATTATAGGCCTTTACAATTAAAAATTCCTTATTTTTAGGATATGAAAAATCGATAGCTACCTGCTTTGGATTAACTCCCCCGACTATGGCTAAATTCGCCCTATAATAGTCAATATATGCACCGGAAAGCACCGATACTATGACAATCGGCTCAATCCTTTGCCATAATAGGTCATCTAAAATTTCATACGAGCGTCTTGAATTTCCAGAAAAAATACTATCCGCCAATGCAAATACCTTTTCCTCAGGCTGTTTTGGTACAAGCTGCTCAATCGCTTTTTTATCAACAACTCCTGATTTTAAAGAAAAGGCTGCAAGCTTATCTGCCTCTGTCCCTATTTGTGATAAATCAAATTTGCAAAGCTGACTTAGAAATAGAGCATTTTCCTTTGAAATTTCAATTTTTCTTTTAGCAAAGCGTTTAACAACTAAATCTGCCACCTTAGATGGGGTCATATGCTTAAATTCACATACTTCTCCATTTTTTTCTGCAAGTGAAAATATTTTTTTCATCTTACTTTTTAGCTTTTTTACCTCAATACTAATATCCTTAAATACAAGTACAACCACGCAAAAATCAGGAATATCCGACAATATTACTAGCTTTTTATTAAACTCGTCTGTACTATCCTTATCAGCGTCATAATCAGTAATCAAAACCAGTTTTTTATCGCATGAAAGTGGCATTCCCTCCACACTTTCCTCTAATTCTTCTGAAGAAAAGCTGCCGTTAAATGCACAGAAATCAAAGTCGGTATAATCACTGCCGATTATTTTCTTTATTATTCGCTGTACATATGTTTCTGTCAAAAAAATTTCCTCGCCAAAAAGAAAATATAATGGCGACAGCTTATCGTTCTTTATATTGGCTGAAAGTCGCTTTTCATCAATAAAAGGCATAATTTCTCCTCTTTAAAACCCTGCTGTTTTCATCATTCCTATCGATTATAAGACTAATTTCCTCTTGATAAGCATTGAAATCATTCTCACCAACGGTGCTTTGCCGACTATTTACAAAGATATTTATTTTTCCTTCGCCCTCAAAGCTTGATTTTTTATAATCCATGTATATGGCAATATCAAATTCATCCTTGTTATCAGCTTTATCCATATTCTTTACGCTGGAAATAAGCAGGTGATTGTCATTTATATTTAAAATTGTCCTGTCAGCAGCTATTTTTCCATAGATAATGCCCTCTCCAAAGCTAAAAACATTTGCGTCAATTACATTTTCACCCTTAAAAGCGAAATCAAGTCCACTGCTGATAATATTATCATTAATTATTATTGTATCAAATTTAACACTGTCGGTCAACTCCCCGTACAGCTTTGCATAAGCGCTGTCTACCTGAGGCAGGGACAGTAGCATAGCTTGTTTCACATTATTATTTTGAAAATACTCCTTAAGTACATTTGCAAGGTTTGGGCTATTTCCCATAACAAAAGTATAAATGCTTTTATCATCATCAATAATTATAGCTCCGGCTTTTCCATCTGATAAAACATTAAGTAGAACTCCGCCGCTTGAATTTGCAAAAACCACCGTGAAGCTAATTAAAACGCAGGAAATCAAAGCCGAAGAAAATATAAATACCCTTCTTTTAAAAGCAATTGCCGAAACTATAACAAATAAGAATGAGATCAGAACAACAAATATCAAAATATCATTATTTATCACAATATAGGAATAAGGTATTTTATCAATAATCACTATGCTTAATATTATCAGCTTTGCACAAAGCCCTGCTATAAGTAATAGTGGCCCTGAAAAAACTCCAAAAGTGATAGTATGGATAATCAGGCATATTAAAGCAATATTGAAAATAGGTGTTGCTATCATATTTGTCAAAATAGAAACAGTGGAGATGCCTTTAAAAGCCAATAAAATCACTGGAAATGTGCATATATTGGCAGCTAAAGTGCCTACTGCCACCTCAACTAAGGACTTGAACTTTTTTAAATTAAACCTTTTGTTAAGCCCTTTATTCCAATAATCTCCAACAACTGCTACTCCAAATGTCCCTAAAATAGACAGGTGCAAGCCAATATCAAAAGCTGCATAGGGAGAGGGCAATATTATCATAAGCAATGCCAAGCCAATGGAATTTATAGCACTTGACTTTCGTCGGAATAAATCTGCACCATAAAAAATTATTAGCATAAAACCAGAACGCATTACCGATACAGAAAATCCATAAAACAGCATAAAAAATAAAACAGTAGCACTTAACAAAGAAAATTTTAAAATTCTTCTGCTTTTCACTGAGGTTGCATTAAGAAAGAGCATTAATAACGTGCCTGTAAAAGATAGATGCATTCCTGATACAGCTAAATAATGTGCAAGTCCCGTCCTTTTAATTGAGTTTTTTAGCTCATCATCAAGCAAATTTGTTTTCCCTAAAAATGTTGCCGCTAGAAAATCACCTTCCTTAGCAGTCAAATTTTCAGTAATAGTATTTTCTATGTAACGGGAATATTTGTCAACTAATGTAGAAAAATTTTTCTCAGCTCTGCTTTGAATATTAATTTCACTTGCTGCATTGGCTTTTAAAAATATATTTCTAGAAGAATAATATGTACTTTGTGAAAAAAGAGCATTGTCCACAAGAGGCGATAATTTCGCTTTAACGCTGATTATATCGCCTTTATTCACATCTATATCCTGCGAAAACATAGTAAACTTAATTACTCTTCCGTTTGCTTCACCCTTAAGCGTAAATAGAGCTGTATCGTTTCCCACGCTCTTAATATCGAGAACCTCAGCATGAGAAAAATAAATCTCACTGCCTGCCAAGTTTCTAATATTATTTTTATAATTAGTATAAATATACCCTACTCCAAAAGCTAATGACAATGCTAAAAAAGATAAGGCTAGTGACTTAAACCTTTTTATACTAAAAGCACCAAGTAAAAACAACAAAACAAAAGCACTGATACAAACAAAATCAGGAAGAAAAGATGCAAGTATCAAACCGATAAAATAGGAAAAACCTAGTATAGCCGATTTATTCATCTTTTCTCCCCCAGCTCCCTTACAATTCAGAACAGATTTCTAAAATTATATTTAGAAATCTAATCGTTAAAAATTAAAGGCAATTCCTCCAGAAAGAATATATCATCACGCTTAGCTGCATCTCCTTCAGCAAGTACGGCACATTGTCCTACAATATTTCCTCCTGCCTTTTTTACAAGAACATCAATAGCCTGTAAGCTTTCACCCGTACTAATTACATCATCTACCACAAGCACACGCTTGTCCTTAAGCAGTTTTGCCTCATTACCATCGAGATACAGAGTTTGTACCTTTTCAGTGGAAATCGACTTTACATCAACCTTAAACGGTTCAGCCATGTATAATTTATGCATTTTTCGTACAACTATATATCTAAGCCCCAATTGTCTTGCCATTTCATAAGCTAAGGGAATACCCTTGCTTTCAGCTGTGACGATTATATCACATTCGGGAGCTTTTTTTATAAGCTGCTCTGCTGATTTTACTGTAAGCTCCACATCACCAAACATAACAAAACCGGCAATACTAATTTTTTCATTCAAAGGGCATATAGGCAAATGCCTAGTCAGCCCCGCTACCTTTAATTCATAATACTCTACTGACATTATATTATCTTCTCTCCTAAATTCTTACCCCCAAGCAAATGAAAATGCAAATGGGGAACGCTCTGGCCACCATATTCCTTAACATTTGTAATAACACGATACCCCTTTTCCAGATGAAATTCTTCTGCTAAAGTACGTATTACCTCAAACGCTCTTGCAACATAGTGTGAATTTTCACTATCAATCTCATGTACACCCTCTATATGCACCTTAGGTATTACCAGAATATGCACGGGAGTCGCAGGATTAATATCCTTAAAGGCTATAACCTTATCATCTTCATAAACACGCTCTGATGGGATTTCATTAGCAATTATCTTGCAAAAAATACAGCTCATATGACCTCCTCGACAACTATTTAATATACTTAGATATTATTTCAACAGCCTTATCCAAGGCTTCGCTTATCTTGGCTTTATCAGAATAACCAGCCATAGCAGAATCAGGCTTTCCTCCGCCTCTTCCACCGGCAATAGCACTAACCTCACGTACAATTGTACCAGAATTTGCACCTTTGCTTATAGCTGATTTTGTTGATGTTACAAGCAGATTTCCCTTTTCACCATTAAATCCAGCAAGCACAACCACTAAATCTTCATATTTATCCTTTAAAGAATCACCTAATGTCCTTAACTCATTCGCATCAGCACCATCAATAAAGGCAGTAATAACTGATACACCATTTACCTGTGCATTCGGTTTTAAATCAGATAATTTTGTATTAGCAATCTGCGTTTCCAGTGAGTTAATCTTCTTTTGTTTATCTGAAAGCTCGTCCATAACAGCTTCGGCACGTTTCACCAGTTCATTTATATTAGATGACTTCAGCACTTTTGAGGTTTTAATAATAGTCCTTTTCATATTTTCATATTCAAAAAGCAGATTTGCACCTGTAACAGCCTCAATCCTCCTTGTGCCTGCAGATACTGAAGATTCAGAGATAATTTTCATCAAGCCGATTTTTGAGGTGTTATCAACATGTGTTCCACCACACAGTTCGGTGGAAAAGCCCTCAATTTCTACAACTCTAACTATATCACCGTATTTTTCTCCAAATAAAGCCATAGCACCCTTTTCTCTAGCTTTATCAATCGCCATTTCATCAATAACAACGGGCTTTGCCGCTAAAATTTCTCTATTGCAAATAGACTCAACTTCTGCAATCTCTTCATCACTCATAGCATTAAAATGGCTAAAATCAAATCTGCATCTATGCTCATCTACAAGCTGACCTGCCTGTAAAACATGCTCACCCAATACACTCCTTAATGCAGCTTGAAGAATATGTGCAGTAGTGTGATTTCTCATTATTGCCTGTCTTTTTTCTTGGTCAACCTGTGCCAAAGCCTCATCACCTACACTAAAAGCACCGCTTTCAACAATTCCATAGCAGATATATTGTCCGCCCGCCATCTTTTTAGTATCTGTGACAGAAATAACATTATCGCCAATGGAAATTGTGCCCTTGTCGCCTATCTGACCGCCACTTTCAGCATAGAATGGAGTAGTTTTAATAATTACAGCTACACTATCGCCCTGTTCAACAGCTTTAACAAGCTCACCATCTTTTAAAATAGCAAGCAACTCGGTTTTTTCACTTAAGGAAGTATAACCTGTAAATTCAGTGCTTAACTTTGCCACCGCATCAGCTGTGCTATCACTCCAACCACCCTTAAAGCTTTGATTAGCACGAGCCTTTTCCTTTTGCTCCTTCATCAATGCCTTAAACTTTTCTTCATCTACGCTAAAGCCCTTTTCTTCAAGTATTTCCCTAGTCAAATCAAATGGGAAACCATAAGTGTCATGCAGCTTAAACACCTTTTCACCTGAAAGAATAGCTTTATTATTTTCCTTAAGTTCATTTATATATTCATCAAGAATTAAAATACCCTTGTCAACAGTGGAAGAAAAGCTTTCCTCCTCAGTTTTAATAACCTTTTTAATATACTCTCGCTTTTCATCAAGCTCCGCATATGCTGAAAGGTTTTCGTCAATAACAGTATCACAAATTTTATATAAAAATGGCTCTTTAACTCCTAATAAACGTCCATGCCTTGCTGCACGGCGTAAAAGCCTGCGTAAGACATAGCCTCTGCCCTCATTAGTAGGACGAACACCATCACCAACAAGAAAAACAGTGCTTCTAATGTGGTCTGTAATAACTCTAAGCGAAATGTCCCTTTGCTCATCTGCCTTATATTCAACACCTGTAAGCTCGGAAATCTTGCCCATTATATTGCGTACTGTATCAACTTCAAAAAGGTTGTCCACACCTTGCATAGCACAAGCAAGTCTTTCAAGTCCCATACCCGTATCAATGTTTTTATTGGCAAGAGGTGTATAATTCCCTCTTCCATCATTGTCAAACTGTGTAAATACTAGATTCCATACTTCTACATACCTATCACCGTCATATCCCTCGAAAATACCTGTTGCAGGCTCATCAGTCTGCCTATCAAAATATATTTCAGAGCAAGGACCACAAGGGCCGCTTCCATGTTCCCAAAAATTATCTTCCTTACCCATTTTGACAACACGCTCAGCTGGAACACCAACTTCATTTATCCATATATCCTTTGCTTCATCATCTTCCTTGTAAACGGATACCCAAAGCCTTTCCTCAGGAATTTCTAGCACCTTAGTGAAAAATTCCCATGCCCAAGTAATAGCCTCTCTTTTGAAATAATCCCCAAAAGAAAAATTACCTAGCATCTCAAAATAGCTGCCATGTCTCGAAGTTTTGCCGACATTTTCAATATCAATTGTACGTATACACTTCTGACAAGTTGTTATACGGTTTCTCGGCGGTGTTTTTACACCTTGAAAATACTTTTTCAAAGGTGTCATACCGGCATTAATAAGCAATATAGAATTATCCCCTTGAGGAACAAGTGGAAAGCTATTCATTCTTAAATGTCCTTTACTTTCAAAAAAATTTAAGTAGCTTTCACGTAAATCATTTAAACCAGTCCACTTCATAAAACAAACCCTTCCAAAAAATTAATTAGGAGCATTATTTATCAATATTATAGCAAGAATTATATTAAACAATAAAGTAGTTGTGAGATAAGAGGCTCGCTGACTCTTTTTCTCAAAATAATAGCTCATAAGCCCTATCCACGCAGAAGAAATAATAACAGCAACTACATTTGTAATAGTGATAATATTAGCATCATAACTATATCTAAAAAACCTGAATATCTGACTTACAGCAACGTTGGCAAAGGGAACAACCATTAAAGGAAAAGTAAGCAGCGCCCATTTCACTCGTTTTGCTCTAAGAAAAACCACAGAAATTATAAGAAGTATAATTACAATAACAACACATTCAGCTATCATAGGTCCTCTTTCCTTTCATAGCTAGCTTAATGCAGTCTGAATATAAGATAACAAAGCCTTATATCCTTTAGCATTTAAGAAAATACCATTTGATGAAACAAATTCATCTCTCAAGCTGTCGCTACCATTTACAAGTAAATTATATGCATCGATATAACCTATTCCCTTGACCTTTGCAAATACCTTTGCTTGCTCATTATATTCTTTTATCTGCTTAGCTGTTATATCAATATCACTTTTTGATGTGGTGGGTGTGTGTGCAATAATATATATTTTTGAATACGGAGATACCTTTTGAAGCTTGTCAACAAGCTTTTCAAGCTCCTTAACCATTTTTTCAACACCTAGCTTTGCAGAAAGCGAATTTGTACCAACAAAAATAAAAATTCTTTGCGGTGACATTTGTGTTGCATAATCAGCAATAGTAAGACTTCCCTTAGGAGTGTCAGCTTTTTTAGTAAGTAAATTATTATGGCTAATATTATTCGATGCAAAGATGTTCTTTTCTTCTACAATGCCGTACATAGGCATTACACTAACCATACTTTCCCCGAAAAATAAATCATCAGCGAAAAATTCCTTGCTATATTCAACACTAAGCTCACTGCCTATTGCAGGAGGCGATTTTATCTCTTCCGCAGCACTTGTCTTATCTGGTGCAGTGGTTTCAGCTGCCGGTGGTGCAGTAGTTGATTGAATGTTGTCACTTTGCTCAGTGCTTTCCTGTGTAGTAGGTAAAGTAGTATCCAAAGTTGCAGCAGTGCCAGAAGGCTCTGATTTGCTATTATCATTTAACACAGAATCTTGTGACGCCAGCAAAAAAGCCGCCGCTACTATCACAATAAGCACTATTGCAACAGCTATACTATAAATCACCAATGGCTTATCTATACCATTGCGATAATTATTATCTTTCAAGGTCAGCCTCCTTTTTCAATTGCAATAAAACAAAAGATTACTTAGTACCGAAAATCCTATCTCCCCCATCACCGATACCGGGAGTTATATACAGCTCATCATTCAAGCCTTCATCCATTGCACCTGTGTAAATATCAACATCTGGGTGCTGATCATGCACAGCCCTTACACCTTCGGGGCAGGAAAGAGCAGTAATAAGCTTAACTGATGAAACCCCTTGCTGCTTTACAGCCTCAATAGCTTTTATAGCAGAAGCACCCGTCGCAAGCATGAGGTCAAGTAAAATAACATCTCTGCTCGCCACATCAGACGGAAGCTTATTATAATATACGGAAACAGAATTATCATTTCTTTTATCTCTAGAAATACCGATATGCCCCACCTTTGCAGCAGGTACTAAAGCAAGCAAGCCGTCTACCATGCCAATGCCCGCACGTAAAATAGGCACAATCGCCAGTTTTCTGCCCGATATTACATTCGTTCTTGCTATGGCGACCGGTGTTTCTACTGATACTTCCTTTAAGGGCAAATCTCTTGTTGCCTCGTAGCCTATTAGCATTGACACTTCATTTACAAGCTCTCTAAACTCCTTAGAACCTGTATTTTTATCTCTTAAGAGAGATACTTTATGCTGAATAAGTGGATGATCGCAAATTATTAGCTTTTTCATATTAAAAGCTCCTTTCATTAATTATCATTTTCTAGCTTAGAAATTTTATCAACTCTGACAGAATGTCTGCCTCCCTGCTCAAAATCTGTGCTTAAAAACACTTCAACAAGTTCAGTAGCAGCACCTGCACCAAGTACTCTTCCACCAAGGCAAAGTACATTAGCATCATTATGCAGCCTTGTATACTTAGCAGAAAAATAGTCTGAGCATACAGCAGCACGTATTCCTCTAATCTTGTTTGCAGCAATGCTCATGCCTATGCCCGTTCCACAGAAAAGAATACCTAAAGCTGCTTTATTTTCAATAATTTTTTCACATACCATTTGAGCAATGTCGGGATAATCACATCTCGAACCATCATTTCCTAAATCGATATATTTAATATCCCTTTCATCAAGATATTTTTTAATTTCTTCCTTTAAGCTATAACCACCATGGTCACTGCCTAAAGCTATAATTCTATCCATTTAAATTCTCCTTCTCTTTATTAATCCTTTCTCTCTCTGCCTGAGAAAGCCTTAAATAGCTTGGCATAAGCATATCTGATGAAACTGTTTTTTCACCAATAGCAGCCGCACATACAGAAACACCATTTTGCAGCTTTTGAAAAGAATTTGCTAAAATAACATTTTTACAAGAAATGCTTTTTTTAACCAAATCTGCTCCATCTCCTACTAGATAAACCTTTTCATCAAAACCTGAAAGCTCTGTTTCTAAATCTTCAATTGAAATTGCTCTATCTTCACAAAGCCTTTCAAAATCAAAGCCATTAACTCTGAAAAGTGCATTGTACACTTGATTTCTCCTAGCATCCATCACAGCACATACAACTCCAGCATTACCCAGCATATTAAGACCCAAAGCCTTTAATGAGGAAACCCCACAGCATGGCTTTTTTAATGCATATGCAATGCCCTTGACCGTAGAAACACCAATCCTCACCCCTGTAAAAGAGCCGGGCCCTGAGGATACGGAAATCAAATCCATATCTAAAAATTTCTTACCACATATATTTAAAGCCTGCTCCAGTATCGGTAATAAAGTTTGAGAATGAGTATGCCCTGTATTAGCAGTAAAGTTTGAAATCACCTTTATATTTTGATAATCACTATTAATACTACCTGTATTATCAATCTCACAAACAGCACAGGAGGCAACCTTAGCTGAGCTTTCAACCCCTAAAACAAGCATATTATTCCTCCATGCCTTCTATTATAATTTTGCGTGAAGCTTCGTCAATTTTCGTAATAGAAATAGTAAAAACTCTCGAAAATTCATCAGATAGTGAGGGAATATTCTCGCTCCATTCTATTACAAAAATTGCCTCTTCTCTAATATAATCATAAAAACCGATTGAATACAAATCTTCCTCATCACTTATTCTATATAAATCAAAATGGAAAATCTTAGCATCACCAAAATACTCATTAACAAGAGAAAAGGTAGGGCTGACAGCAATATCATCACAATTATAATATTCTGCAATAGTTTTTGTAAATGTGGTTTTGCCCGCACCCATCTCACCATGAAAAAGCACTGCATCACCTACTTTTAAGTTGTTGCAAAATTTCTTAGCAATATTTGCAGTATCTTCTTCACTAAAGGATAAAAATTCTTTTCTTTTCATTAAAATAAACCTATTATCTCACAATCTTCATTCACATCAATATTATTTGCCGCAGGAACTCTAGGCAAGCCCGGCATTGTCATAATATTTCCCGTATAAACTACAACAAAGCCTGCTCCTGCTGATACTCTCAAATCCCTTATATTCAAGGTGAAGTCATGAGGTCTTCCTAAAAGCTCTGGATTATCAGACAAGCTGTACTGTGTCTTTGCAACGCAAATAGGCAAATTATCAAAGCCTAAAGCCTTTATCTCAGCCAGTGCCTTTTTCGCCTCAGCTGAATAAGACACAGCCTTTCCTCCATAAATCTCTATATTTAGCTTTTCTATCTTTTCTTCAATACTAAGCTCCAAGTCATAAATAGGTGAAAAATCACTCTTTTTTTCACAAGCTGAAATAACCTTTTCAGCTAAAGAAATTCCACCCTCTCCACCTTTAGCAAAAACCTCTGCCAAGGCAAATTCACTTCCATTATCCTTGCAAGCCTTTTCAACCATAGCAAGCTCCTTTTCGCTATCCGTCAAAAACCTATTTATAGCAACAACAACAGGAGCACCAAATTTTCTCATATTTTCGATATGAGCAGTTAGATTGCAAAGACCCTTTTCAAGTGCATCTAAATTTTCACTTGTAAGATTACTTTTTTGCACTCCGCCATTATATTTTAGAGCACGAACAGTAGCTACAATTACTACACAATCAGGTTTTAAATCAGCTTTTCTGCATTTTATATCAAAGAATTTTTCAGCACCTAAATCCGAGCCAAACCCCGCCTCAGTCACTGCAAATTCACTAAGCTTTAAAGCAAGCTTAGTTGCACGTACGGAATTACAGCCATGTGCAATATTTGCAAAAGGCCCTCCATGGATTATTGCCGGAGTATTTTCCAAGGTTTGCACAAGATTAGGATTTATAGCGTCCTTAAGCAGTGCCGCCATAGCACCAACCGCATTTAAATCCCTAGCATAAATCGGCTTATTATCATAAGAATATGCTACAAGAATATCTCCAAGTCTTTTTTTTAAATCATTTATATCATCAGCTAGGCATAAAATAGCCATAATTTCACTTGCTACTGTAATTTGAAAATGATCCTCTCTAGGTATGCCATCAACCTTTGCACCAAGGCCAATGACGATATTTCTTAAGGATCTATCATTCATATCAAGGCAGCGTTTGAATAATATCCTGCGAACATCAATACCAAGCTCATTTCCCATTTGAATATGGTTATCTAATAAAGCACAAAGCAAATTATTAGCAGAGGTAATAGCGTGCATATCTCCCGTAAAATGCAAATTTATATCTTCCATTGGCACAACCTGAGAATATCCTCCTCCTGCTGCACCACCCTTTATTCCAAATACCGGACCTAAAGACGGCTCTCTCAAAGCAAGCACCGATTTTTTACCTAGCCTATTTAGCGCCTGAGAAAGTCCGACGCTTATTGTCGTCTTTCCCTCTCCCGCTGGAGTAGGGTTTATTGCTGTAACAAGTATCAGCTTTCCGTCCTGTTTAGATTTAAGTCGATTAATAAGAGATTGAGAAAGCTTAGCTTTATAATGCCCATAAGGCTCAATCTCAGTTTCATCAATATCCAAGCCTTCTGCAATTTCCTTAATATTCAATAGCCTAGCCTGTTTTGCAATATCAATATCGGATAGCATGGACAACTTACCTCCATTATCTGTTTTTACAATATATTTAACAAATAAATTTTTCATTATTTAAATTAACGATATAATTATATCATATACACAAAAAAAATTCCACTTTTTTTATTATAATTATCAAAAAATATTTACAAATTTAATCATTCCAGCTCAAGCTGGTCAATATCTATTTTTGATAATGTTCCTGCTACTGGTATATTCTTTGTCCTGAAATCATCGGCATTTTCAATCATTCCTTCCTCAAACCTTCTTGCACTGGCAAGCTCAGTCTTAGTAAGCCTCATCACCTGCACACCTTGAGTGCTTTTGGTAGTTTTAGGCAAAACTAGCTCTGTTGAAAAAATCATCACTTTCCCTGCCGCCGATTTAAGGATAAATTCACATTCTTTACTAACAGTGAACATAGCAACCACTTCAGAAACATGGGAAAATGCTTTGGCTAGTTTTTTCCTCTTTGTTTTAGTTTCATATGAAGCCAAAGGCACTTTTGCACACTTACCATTTTTGAAGAATATAACAAGATTCTCCGAATAATCCAAGGTAACACAAGTAAAAATCAGCCTTTCTCCCTCATCAAATCCCAATCTAGCCGGTATATATTCTCCTAGGTTTGCTGCCTTTGTATCATCAAAATCAGAACAGCGTGACTTATATACTTGAAATTTATCAGTGAAAAATAAAAGCTCGTGCTTATTTGTCGCCTCTGTTTCAAAAATAAATCTATCTCCCTCTTTAAGCTTGTTTTCCTTGCTCATTCTCAATGACTGAGGTGTGATTTTTTTGAAATATCCTTCCTCCGACATAAAAATATGCACAGGATAATCAGGTACTTCTTCTTCGATTACAACTACCTCATCTTCCTCAAAAGTAAAGGTTGTTTTTCTACTCTGCCCATATTTTTTGGAAATCTCCCTAAGCTCATCAATTATAATTGATTTTATCCTGCCATCCTCGGAAATTGTAAGCTCCATTTCAGCAATATCCTTATTCAAGGATTCAATTTCAGCTATCCTTTTTACAATATATTCTTTATTTATGTGACGAAGCTTAATTTCAGCCACATACTCAGCCTGTATTTCATCAATGCCAAATCCAATCATAAGATTAGGCACTACATCTGCCTCTTCCTCAGTTTCTCTAATAATTTTAATAGCCTTATCAATATCTAGCAAAATCTTTTGCAAGCCCATCAGCAAATGGAGCTTTTCACGTTTTTTCCCTAATTGAAAATACAGCTTTCTCCTTATACATTCAACTCTAAAGTGCGTCCATTCATCAAGAATTTTATATACGCCCATGACTCTTGGAGTACCTGCAATAAGTATATTAAAGTTTGCTGAAAAATTATCCTCAAGCGGTGTAAATCTGAAAATTTTAGCCATAAGCTGTTTATAATCGACATTCCGCTTTAAGTCAAGCACAAGCTTAAGCCCTGACAAATCAGTTTCATCTCTGACATCAGCAATTTCCTTTATTTTATTTTCCTTTACCAAATCAACAACTTTATCAATAATTGCTTCAACCGTGGTGGTAGGAGGAATTTCTGTGATTTCTATACAATTTTCAGACTGGTCATAAATATATTTCCCCCTGACTTTTACACTTCCCCTGCCAGTTGTATATATCTTTTCAAGCTCTTTTTCATCATAAACAATCTCGCCGCCGCCCGAAAAATCAGGACCTTTGAGCGTAGTTAGAGCATTATGCTGAGGGTCTTTTATTAAAGCAATGGTTGTTTCGCATACTTCTTTTAAATTAAAAGAACATATTGAGCTTGCCATAGAAACAGCCAAGCCGAAATTAGAATTAACAAGTATCGACGGAAACTTTGCAGGTAAAAGCAAAGGCTCTTTTGTGCTGTTATCATAGTTAGGCACCATATCAACAGTATCAAAGTCAATTTCACTAAAAAGCTCATTACAAATTGATTCCAGCTTTGCCTCGGTATATCTCGATGCCGCATATGCCATATCTCGTGAATATGCCTTGCCAAAATTTCCTTTGCTGTCAACATACGGGTGTAAAAGCGATTCGTTCCCTCTTGCAAGACGCACCATTGTTTCATATATAGGACCATCACCATGAGGATTAAGCCTCATAGTTTGTCCTACAATATTCGCAGATTTTGTCCTAGCAGAATTTAACAGCCCCATTTTATACATTGTATAAAGCAATTTCCTATGTGATGGCTTAAATCCATCAATTTCAGGTAAAGCTCTGGAAACAATTACACTCATAGCATAAGGCATATAGTTTTCTTCAAGAGTTTCCACTATATTTTTTTCTTCTATTATGCCTGACCCCTCAATATAGGCATTATGTGGGTTAGGATTTTTACTTTTTCTATCCTTTTTCTTGCTCAAAAAAATTCTCCTTTAAAAAGAAATGAAATTTTGTATTTGCCCGCCGCAAACACAATTAAAGCCAAACTTTTTATAAAACCTTGTCAAATGTTCATCGAAAAGTACATTCACCATATAAATACCGTCTTTTCGCGTGCGTGAAATAACTTTATTTACAAGCTCCGTACCTATGCCTCTTTTCTGATATTCTTTAGCAACCATAAGATCCTGTATATATGCATCTGTTACCATATTGCTCACACAATCGATATACCCGACTAAGACTTGCTTATCATAACAAGCTACATGAAAATAGCTTTGCATATTTTTATCAGAAAAGGCATTTTCCATACGATTCCAACCTATATTTTCCCTTAAATCTGAAATTTGCTTAGCACTTACACTTTTGTTTTCTATAAAAATTAAATTTTCCATAAATCTATAAAATTATCAAAATCAGCTAATATCCGCAAGGTCAAGATATTGACTGCCATTCTCCTGTATATAATCTTTTCGCCCTTGCAAGTCATCACCAAGCAATACATCAAACATCCATTTGGTCTTTTCATAATCAGTAGGAAGCACCTTAATAAGTCGTCTTGTATCTGGATTCATAGTAGTAAGCGACATCATATCAGGCTCATTTTCGCCAAGTCCCTTACTGCGTTGAATAGTATACTTTTTATTACCTATTTCCTCTAAGATACGTGTCTTTTCCGACTCAGTATACGCAAAATAAGTCCTATCCTTTGTATTTATCTCATATAGTGGGGATTCAGCTATATAGACAAGACCCTTTTCAAGCAAAGTAGGAGTAAGTCTGTATATCATAGTTAAAATCAACGTTCTTATCTGAAAGCCATCCTCATCGGCATCGGTACAGATTATCACTTTATTCCATCTTAAATTATCAAGATTGAATGAAGACAAATCCTTATTCGCCTTGGATTTAACCTCAACTCCACAGCCTAGAACCTTTAAAACATTAACTATTATCTCACTTTTAAATATTTTGTCATAACTAGCTTTCAAGCAGTTTAAAATCTTTCCTCTTACCGGAATAACAGCTTGAAAATCTGCATTTCTCGCCAGCTTTACACTTCCTAAAGCTGAATCTCCCTCAACAATATAAAGCTCTCTTTTTGAAGTATCCTTACTGCGGCAGTCTATAAACTTCTGCACTCTGTTAGAAATATCAATAGTTCCAGAAAGCTTTGTTTTCAGATTAAGCCTTGTTTTTTCAGCATTCTCACGAGAACGCTTGTTAATCAAAAGCTGAGTGCCTATCTTTAGTGCCTCATCGGGATTTTCTATGAAATAGACTTCCAGCTGATGCTTTAGCCATTCTGTCATAGCCTCATAAATAAACTTATTTGTAATAGCTTTTTTAGTCTGATTTTCATAGCTTGTCTGTGTTGAAAAATTATTAGAAATAAACACTAAGCAATCCTCAACATCACTAAAGTTTATCTTACTTTCATTTTTATTGTACTTGTTATTCGACTTTAACCACGAGTCAATCTGCGATACAAATGCCTGCCTTACTGCCTTATCAGGGCTGCCTCCATGTTCAAGAAAGCTTGAATTATGATAGTGATTTATAAGCTTTGATTTATTGCTAAAGACAAAGGCAACATTCATTTTCAGCTTATAATCAGGCTTGTCCGCCCTGTCACGCCCTTCCTTTTCAGTTGTCCAGTGTTGAACAGTGGTAAGAGCGTCATCTTTGCATATCTCATTTATATAGTCGACAATACCATTATTATATTTAAATATTTTTTCATCAAAGCTACCATTTTCAAGCTGATTTCTAAAAACAAATTCAATGCCATCATTTACGATAGCCTGCCTTTTTAAAACTTCTTCAATATACTCTGCGCCAATATCTATTTCAGTGAAAACCTCTAAATCAGGACGCCATTTAATAGTTGTACCTGTATCACCATCACAGCGTTTTCTAACAAAGCCTTTTTCATTATCCGTTGCATTAAAGCCTTTTTCAAATCTTAAATGATATTCCCAAGTACCGTTTTTGCTGACAACCTCCATGTATTCTGACGAGAATTGTGTAGCACAAAGTCCAAGTCCATTAAGACCTAAAGCAAAGGTATAGTTATCTCCGCTGTTATTATTATATTTTCCACCTGCATAAAGGGTACAAAAAGCAAGCTCCCAGTTATACTTTTGTTCATTATTATTAAAATCTATGGGAATCCCACGACCAAAGTCTTGAACCTCAATTGAATTATCAAGATATTTGGTGATAATTATACTATTTCCATAGCCTTCTCTAGCCTCATCAATGGAATTTGACAAAATTTCAAACACTGAATGACGACAGCCTTCAACCCCATCAGAGCCGAATATAACAGCAGGACGCTTTCTAACTTGGTCAGGCCCTTTTAAAGATACAAGCGAATTATCATCATATTTTTTAGCCAATCTATATACATTCCCTTCCAAAAGATTTGAAAACAAAGAAATCAGCAGTTTAAAGTCACTGCCGTATCATAAATATTAGTATAGCATTATTTTAAGAAATTTACAAGCGAAAATATTCATGCTTATTATAAATTAATTTAAATAAAATTTTTTATTTACAAAAGTTTAATTATAATATATAATATTAATAAACAGCTAAACGCAACTGCCAGTTGACATATTGAAATGCCTAATTGGTGGTGTGCAACTGCTTTCAATGCTATACTTATTACATAAATAAAGCAAATTTATTTTAAAGCATTTTTAAAATAATAAAGTAATAAGGAGAAAAATATGATTTTTGCAGACAAATTAATAATGCTGCGTAAAAAAAGCGGCTGGTCACAAGAGGAACTTGCTAATCAATTAAATGTTTCAAGGCAATCCGTTTCCAAATGGGAGGGGGCTCAGTCAATACCCGATTTAGATAAAATAATTAAGCTATCGGAGATTTTTGGAGTAAGCACTGATTTTCTTTTAAAAGATACTCATGAGGAAATAGAACAAGAGGAATATATAGAAGAAAAATCTGAAATAAGAAAAGTTTCAATGGAAGATGCCAACAATTTTTTAAAAGTAAAACAAACAACCTCAAAGTCCATTGCTTATGCTGTTTTTCTTTGTATAATTTCTCCTATATGCTTGCTTGTTTTAGGCGTAATGAGCGAAGTACCTAAATATAATATTTCTGAAAATGCAGCCGGCGGCATAGGCTTGATTATCATGTTTATCCTTGCAGCAGTGGCTGTCGCAATATTTATATTAAGCGGAAGTAAGACGGAAATGTATGAATTTCTAGAAAAAGAAGTGTTTGAAACTGAATATGGTGTCACCGATATGGTAAAACAAAGAAAAAGCGAATTTAAGCCTACTTATACTAGAAACAATATTATAGGCACGATTTTATGTATTTTATCAGTAGTACCGTTTTTTATCGGTATGGCAGTAAATGAAGATGATGAAATGCTGACCATATCAATGATGGCAATCTTTTTCATTATAGCAGGGATAGGAGTAATATTTTTTATCCGTGGAGGAATAGTATGGGAAAGCTATGAAAAGCTTTTACAAGAAGGCGAGTATTCAAAAAAATCAAAAGAAACTAAAAGCTTTACTGCACCAATTTCTGCTGCATTTTGGTGTGCTGCCACTGCAATATACCTAGCATACAGCTTTTATACAAATGACTGGGGAACAAGCTGGATTGTTTGGCCCGTGGCCGGTGTGCTTTATCCGGCTGTAATTACAATTGCAAATCTATTTGCAAAAGATAATGCACAATAGTATAAGATAGAAGTCAAAGTCTGAAATATTATACTTAATTCGTCTTTTTAACGATTTGCTTGCCTTGAAAACATATATAATATTATAAATATACACACTGCTTTAAGTGGTGTGTATAAGTGTTTTTACTCTTTTCGTTTTTCTTATTTACTTTTTAAATATATTATGTTATAATGTATATATCATAAATTTTTTAATATAGATGCGGAGGATATTATGAAACTAGTATATGCTATTGTTAATAATGATGATTCCCATGCTGTTTCTACTGCTTTAACAGAGAGTGGCTTTTCTGCTACAAAGCTAGCTTCAACCGGCGGCTTTTTAAAGGCTGGAAACACCACTTTTATAATAGGCGTTGATGATGATAAAATCAATCAGGTAATTGATGTGATTAAAGAACATTCACACAAAAGAAAACAAATGGTGCCTTCTGCTGCATCATACAGCGAGGGAAATTACACAAGCTTTCCTGTCGAGGTTTTTGTAGGTGGAGCTACAATTTTTGTAACAGATGTTGAAAGGTTTGAAAAAGTTTGATTGAGCTTTTTGGCAAGGATAATATTGTAAATAGGCTCAGTCGCCTTCATAATGATAATAAAATGCCTCATGCAATTTTATTATGGGGTGATACTGGCGTGGGCAAAAAAACTCTTGCAAGATATTGTGCAGGGCTTTTTTTAGAGAATGAAATATTTTCTTCAAAAAAAATTGATAGAATTTATACTGATACGCATCCTGATGTTTCTTTCGTCAAAAGTCCTGCTGAAAGCGATAGCAAATATACAGCCGAGCTAATAAGAGATGTTATTAAAGACAGTATTGTAAAGCCTGTTGACGGTGATGTAAAGGTATATATATTCAACGATTGCGATGAAATGAGCGTTATTCAGCAAAATCTTTTGCTAAAGCTGATTGAAGAGCCACCCGCCTTTGTAAGATTCATCTTTACTGCACAAGACATAACCAAAATACTGGAAACTATTATTTCAAGAGTTGTCGCTTTTAACGTAAAGTCGCCCAGCATTAAAGATTGTGCTGACGCTTTATCAAAGGATACTGATTTAGATGAAAATCAGTGCAAATTAATTTCTGAAAGTGTAAATGGAAATATAGGTAAAGCACTTGAAATCATTAATAATTCCGAAAAAAATCAAATAATTGAAAAAGGGCAAGAAGCTGTCAGTTCGCTAATATCAGTTAATGAATATAAATTTCTCTCAATTATTTCCTCATTTAAAAAACGTGAAGATATTTGGGCTTTATTAGATTATATTATTGATGAATTTAGGAATGCGTTAAAATTATCAGTAAAAAATATTGATAATAATATAAGTGTATCTTATAAAATAGCTGAAAAGTTTTCCATCAGGAAAATCACCTCTATTCTTGAGCTTTTAATACGTCTTCAAAAATATCGGGAAGTAAACTCTAATATTGCACTTCTATCCTCATATATTACTAATGAGATTTTTATAGATATTTCAAAATAAGAAAGGATGTATATGGTTGAAATTATAGGCGTTCGATTTAAGGACGTAGGAAAAATATATTATTTTTCTCCTAAAGATGAAAAATTACCTGTTGGCTCTGTCGTTATAGTAGAAACAGCTCGTGGTGTGGAAAGCGGTACTGTCGTACTACCTAATAGGATGATAGATGAAAGTGAAGTTCACCCTCCTTTAAAAGAGATTATAAGGGTTGCTACTAAAGAGGATAAGGAAAAAATCAAGCTTAATCGCATAAAAGAAAAAGAAATATTAAAGGTTTTCGCTGAAAAAATCGAAAAGCATAAGCTTGATATGAAACCTATCGGTATCGATTGCACCTTTGACGGAAATAAAATCATGTTCTATTTTACCTCGGAAAACAGAGTGGATTTCCGTGAGCTTGTAAAGGATTTAGCGGCAATTTATCGCACAAGAATAGAATTAAGGCAAATAGGCGTCCGTGACGAGGCAAAGCTATTAGGTGGGCTTGGTGTGTGTGGCAGGCCATTCTGCTGTAAAACATTTTTAGGGGAATTTCAGCCTGTTTCCATAAAAATGGCTAAGGAGCAATCCCTTTCATTAAATCCCGTTAAAATATCAGGTACTTGCGGAAGGCTTATGTGCTGCTTAAAATATGAACAGGACTGCTATGAGGAGCTTTTAGCTATAACGCCTAAACAAGGTGCTTATGTGCAAACAAAAGAAGGAAAAGGTACAGTGGAGGAAGTAAATCTTCTGACTGGTAATCTCAAAGTAAAACTGGATAACAATTTAGATGGCAGCTCGATTTCAGTACACCGTGATAATGTAAAGATTATTAAAGATGCTAGAATTAAGCTTAATGCAGATGAAATAATGGCGTTAAAATCGCTTGAAGATAATTAGTCGTAATAATAAAAAAGTGCAATAATGAGCCGTATTTATACAAAACTCATATTGCACTTTTTATTAGATATTTTTCTATTCATAAATATTCATGCCGCTATAAATTTCTATCATTTCTTTCCTTAAGCTTTCAGTAATTTCCAGACGCTTTTTTGGTGGAATTTCATAAATATCAGAATTGAATAAATAGTTTTTAAGCTCCATTTCCTTTATTAATAATCTTGTATGAAAAATATTCGCCTGATAGACATTTATATCCGTTGCATCATATTCATGCAAGGTATAGTCATTTATATAATCCTGAATTGAAGTAATATCATGGTCACGATAAAATTTTTGTCCATTAATATCGCGTGTAAATCCTCTGATTCTATAATCTATTGTAATTATATCAGAATCAAAGCTGCCTATTAAATAATCCAATGTATTAAGAGGCGAAATTTTTCCACATGTAGCCACATCTATATCCACCCTAAAGGTCGCAATAGCACTATCGGGATGATATTCGGGATAGGTATGAACAGTAACATGACTTTTATCAAGATGCCCAACGATAGCCTCACCCTGTGATGCAGAAATAGTACGCACTGCACCGTCCATCTGTCTTTTACGCTGATTTTCCGAAATCAACAGAGTAACGCTCGCCCCCTGCGGGTCATAATCCTGACTGGAAATGCTCAAGACCTGTGCTCCTATTATCTCCGTTACATCACATAAAATTTTTGCCAGCCTATCTGAGTTATATTGTTCATCAATATAGGCGATATAATCCTTTTGTTCTCTTTCACTTTTTGCATAGCAAACATCATAGATATTAAAGCTAAGGGTTTTTGTCAGATTATTAAAGCCATAAAGCTTAAGCTTTTTATCCAATACTCAATATCCTTCCTTTCAAAATAATCAATAATTTTATAATACGTTATACAACCAAAAAAGTCAATGCTTTTTATAATAAAATTTGTTTTATTCTTTAAAATATCCTTTTCCAAAAATAGTTAATCAAATTTCATGATAAAGTCACTATGCTTTTTTGATAAAATATGCTATAATTATTCTAGCTTTGTTAATATAATAATTGATTTATTTATGAAAAATTACTATTTTCTTATACAAATTAATGTTAAAAGGAACAGTGAAATGTCAACAAAGAAATATGAAGACCTACATAAAGGTCATAGGCAAAGGATGAAAGCAAAAATGATAAAGAATGGACTTTCTTCACTTGAGCCGCACGAAATAATGGAAATAATGCTATTTTTCACAAATCCTAGAAAAGACACAAATGCACTAGGACATTTACTTATTAAAAAATTTGGCAGTATCAGAGGTGTTTTAGACGCATCTCACGATGAGCTAATTAACATCTCGGGCATTGGTGAAAGCACAGCAAGTCATATTTCTTTTATAAAAGAAATTGCTAAAATATATATGCAGCAAAGCATTTCAGCCGAAAAGCTTGATTCCCCCGAAAAGCTTTGCAGCTATTTTAAGGCTGTTTTAATAGGAGAAGATGTAGAGCAGCTGCATATTGTATGTTTAAATCACGAAATGGAGCTTGTGCTGGATGAAAAGGTATGCCAAGGTGATATAGGCAGGCTAAATGTTGATATGCGTCGTTTAATGGAAATAGCTATAAAGAGCAAATGTGATACAGTAGCTATTGGGCATAACCATCCAAAGGGGCTGCACATTCCCTCAAAAGCTGATATTCAAACCACAAGAAGAATATATAATGCCTTTGCTAATATAAACATTAGATTAATCGACCATATTATTATCGGTATAAATGGAGAAACCTCCATAAGAAAAAGTGGACTTATGCCCGATATATGGTATGACTAAGCAAAATAATTAAATCTGTTTTTTAGGGAATATATTTCTCTAAAAAGCAACATTCACTCCTCCCGTGGAGGTGTGCGTGGAGGTGTTGTTCTCTGCTTATAAGCTTTCAGACTTTGTTTGCAAGCTCATGTGATTAAATCAATAATCTCGCCATAAAGAAAGATGATGAAAATGGATAAGTTTATTTTAAAAAGTGAATATGTGCCTACGGGTGACCAGCCACAGGCTATTGAAAAGCTTGTAAAAGGTATTAAAAACGGTGAAAAAACACAAACACTATTAGGTGTAACTGGCTCGGGTAAAACCTTTACAATGGCAAATGTAATTGAAAAGGTAAATAAACCGACTCTTATCCTTGCACACAACAAGATTTTAGCAGCACAGCTATGCTCGGAATTTAAAGAGTTTTTCCCTAATAATGCTGTTGAATATTATGTTTCATATTACGACTATTATCAGCCTGAAGCATATGTACCTTCTACCGATGCTTATATCGAAAAAGACAGTGCAATTAATGAGGAAATTGACAGGCTTCGCCACTCAGCCACAGCAGCCTTGACAGAACGCCGTGATGTAATAATCGTTTCAAGTGTTTCATGTATTTACAGCTTAGGTAGTCCTGATGAGTACCGTAAAAATGTACTTTCTTTACGAAATGGTATGGAAATTTCTCGTGAAGAGGTTATGAAAAAGCTTGTTGATATGCAGTATGAACGAAATGATTTAAACTTTGTACGCAACAAATTTAGAGTCAGAGGAGATATTGTTGAAATTTTTCCTGCCGGCGCTTATGATGAAACAAGTATAAGAGTAGAATTTTTCGGTGATGAAATCGAAAGAATCAGTGGTGTGGAATCTGTAACTGGGAATATAAAATACATTTTAGACCATGTTATGATTTTCCCCGCCTCACATTATATAGTAGGAAAAGACTTGCTTGAAGACGCTATTTCTGATATTGAAGAAGAGCTTAATCAAAGGGTTGAGGAATTTACTGCTCAGCACAAGCTAATAGAGGCTCAGCGTATTGCTCAGCGTACAAAATATGATATAGAAATGCTGCGTGAAATAGGCACGTGCAAGGGTGTGGAAAACTACTCAAGAGTTTTACAAAGAAGAAAGCCGGGCAGCACTCCCCTAACACTTTTGGACCACTTTCCCGATGACTTTTTATTGTTTGTAGATGAAAGTCACGTAACATTGCCTCAGGTAAGAGGTATGTACGGCGGAGATTATGCCAGAAAGAAAAACCTAATAGATTATGGATTTAGGCTGCCATCGGCATTTGACAACAGACCCTTGAATTTCGATGAATTTATGAGTAAAATTAATCAAGCTGTATATGTGTCAGCCACTCCCGGTGAATTTGAAAAATCGCATTGTCCGCCCCCTGTTCAACAAGTTATCAGACCAACAGGGTTGCTCGACCCAATTGTTACAGTTAAACCGGTGGAGGGACAAATCGAGGACTTATTGTCAGAAATAAATATAAGAGTTGAAAAAAAGCAACGTGTCTTGATAACTACTCTTACTAAAAAAATGGCTGAGGATTTAACAAATTATCTTGAAAAAATGGATATAAGGATTCGCTACATGCACCATGATATTGATGCTTTAGAAAGAATGGAAATTATTCGTGATTTAAGAAATGGTATATTTGATGTTCTTGTAGGTATAAATCTTTTGCGTGAAGGACTTGATATTCCTGAAGTATCGCTTGTAGCCATTCTTGACGCTGATAAGGAGGGCTTTTTAAGAAGCGAAACCTCGCTAATACAGACAATAGGACGTGCAGCTAGAAATGCAGAAGGCGAAGTAATCATGTATGCGGACCAAGTTACACGTTCTATGGAGGCTGCTATTGTAGAAACAAACCGTAGGCGTAAAATTCAAGACGAATATAATAAGACTCATAATATAACGCCAAAAACAATTATAAAAAGCGTTCGAGAGGTACTTGAAATTTCTAAAAAGACAGATAAAGACGGAAAAATCAAGGCTAAAAAGCTTACTAAAAATGAAAAGCAAAAGCTTATTCACCAATACACTGTTGAAATGAAAAAAGCAGCTAAAATCCTTGATTTTGAACATGCTGCTTATTTAAGAGATAAAATTGCAGAGCTAGAGAAATTATAAAATAAAACGGAGATGCTAATGAACAAAAATATTATAAAGATTAAAGGTGCAAGAGAAAACAACCTTAAAAATATCAGCCTTGAACTGCCTCGTGATAAGCTTATTGTCATGACGGGTTTATCCGGCTCGGGAAAATCCTCTCTTGCATTTGATACAATTTATGCTGATGGGCAAAGACGATATATAGAAAGTCTTTCCTCATATGCACGTCAATTTCTAGGGCAGATGGAAAAACCCGATGTAGATAGCATTGAGGGACTTTCTCCCGCAATATCTATCGACCAAAAAACCACCTCTAAAAATCCTCGCTCTACTGTGGGAACAGTTACTGAAATACACGATTACCTACGTCTGCTTTATGCAAGAGTGGGTATTCCTCACTGCCCTGTTTGTGGAGTGGAAATAAAACAACAAACAGTAGACCAGATTGTAGATCAGGTTATGGAACTTGAAAGTGGTGCAAAAATACAAATACTCGCTCCAATTGTAAGAGGGCGAAAGGGCGAACACGTAAAGGAACTTGAAAATGCAAGAAAATCAGGATATGCACGTGTGCGTATTGATGGAATTATCTATGATTTATCTGAAAATATAAAGCTTGAAAAAAATAAAAAGCATAGTATAGAAATCGTTGTAGACAGGTTAGTTATTAAAGAAGGAATTGTTTCTCGCCTTACAGATAGCATAGAAATAGCAGGTGCAGTAAGTGGGGGATTAATATTTATCGATGTAAATGGTGATGCAGAGCGTGAAATTCACTTTTCACAAAGCTATGCCTGTCCAGAGCATGGCATCAGCGTTGAAGAGCTTGAGCCACGTATGTTTTCCTTTAATAATCCCTTTGGTGCCTGCCCTAAATGTACAGGACTCGGAGTATTCTTAAAGGTTGACCCTGACCTTGTTGTTCCTAATAAGAATCTGTCCTTAGCTGAAAATGCTGTTCGTGCGACGGGGTGGAATTATACAAAGGGTTCAATAGCAGAAATGTATCTTAACGCACTTGCAAAGCACTATAAATTTTCTCTTACCATACCTTTTAAAGATTTACCGCAAAAAGCTATCGACATTATTCTCTACGGCACGAATGGTGAAAAAATTCGTGTGGAACGTACCTTTGAACAAGGAAGCGGCTCTTATCTCACTGATTTTGAAGGTGTTATAAATAATCTTGAAAGAAGATACAGAGATACAAATAGTAATTATTCCCGTGATGAAATCAGACAATATATGAGTGAGGAGGCTTGTCCTGTTTGTCACGGAGAAAGGCTGAATGAAGTAGCCTTAGGCGTAACAGTCGGAGGAATAAACATATCTCAATACAGTAAAAAATCAGTAGCAGACGCACTTGAATTTACTGAAAATATTCAGCTTTCAAAACGTGATATGATGATAGCAGAACGTATTTTAAAAGAAATCAAGGAAAGACTAGGTTTTTTAAAAAGCGTTGGTCTTGAATATCTCAGCTTATCACGGGCGGCAGGCACACTTTCGGGGGGAGAAAGCCAAAGAATACGCCTTGCCACGCAGATAGGCAGCTCACTAATGGGTGTGCTTTACATTTTGGACGAGCCTAGCATAGGTCTGCATCAGCGTGATAATGACAAGCTTATTTCTACACTGAAAAAGCTAAGAGATTTAGGAAATACTCTTATTGTTGTAGAACATGATGAGGATACTATGAAAGCTAGTGATCATATTGTCGATATAGGACCTGGTGCAGGTGTGCATGGTGGAGAAATTGTTTTCAGCGGTACTTATCAGGATATTTTAAAATGTGAAAATTCCGTTACCGGACAGTATTTAAGCGGAAAAAAATTCATTCCCGTCCCAGAAAGCAGAAGAAAGCCAAATGGAAAGTACTTAAAAATAATAGGTGCTGAGGAAAACAACCTTAAAAATATCGATGTGAAAATACCTATTGGAGTATTTACTTGTGTTACCGGTGTTTCAGGCAGTGGGAAAAGCTCTTTAGTAAATGAAATTCTATTTAAGCACTTATACGCAAAGCTTAATCGTGCAAGAATAAAAGCAGGTAAATTCAAAAGGTTTTCTGGTGAAAATAATTTAGATAAGGTAATAGCCATAGACCAAAGCCCAATAGGAAGGACCCCCCGCTCAAACTGTGCTACTTATACAGGAGTTTTTACTGATATTCGTGATTTATTTGCTTCAACAAATGATGCAAAAATGAGAGGGTATAATGCAGGTAGATTTTCTTTCAATGTTCGCGGAGGAAGATGTGAGGCTTGTGAGGGTGATGGAATCTTAAAAATTGAAATGCATTTTCTTCCTGATATTTATGTGCCTTGTGAGGTTTGTCATGGGGCTAGATATAATCGTGAAACCCTTGAAATTAAATACAAAGGTAAAAGCATACACGACATTCTGGAAATGACCGTTGAGGAAGGACTGGACTTCTTTCAAAACATTCCTAAAATTTCAAGAAAACTGCAAACTCTCTTTGATGTTGGTCTAGGCTATATTAAAATTGGACAAAGTGCAACAACTCTTTCAGGAGGTGAGGCTCAAAGGGTAAAGCTTGCAACAGAGCTTTCAAAGCGTTCGACAGGAAAGACCATTTACATTCTTGATGAGCCTACAACAGGACTTCACACTGCTGATGTGCATAAGCTTATAGATGTTTTACAAAAGCTATGCGAGGGTGGTAATACAATTGTCGTCATTGAGCATAACCTTGATGTAATCAAAACAGCTGATTATATTATCGACTTAGGCCCTGAGGGTGGTGACAAGGGCGGACTTGTTATAGCTGAAGGAACACCTGAACAAGTGGCAAAATCAAAAAATTCATATACAGCTAAATATTTAAAAGAATATCTTAAAAAGAGTAAAAAATAAAAAATACTTGCCAATTTCTTGGCAAGTAAACTTGCTCTCCCTATGTTACCCCACTCACACAACTAGACGTTACACATACGTGCAGCATCTAGTTGTGTTTTTGTACTTTATCTTCAGTCTGATTTGCCAATATCTTGGCAAGTATTTTTAATTATTAAAAATCTTTGAATATTCATTTGATGTATACGTTCTACCCGTATCCGTTAGCTTTAAAATACCATTTTCAACTACTATAAGCTTTTCAATAATCAGCTTGTCGACAATTTTTCTTGCATATCCTTCATGCCAATGCAAGTGATTAGCTAATGAACAATGTTCAGCTTCTCGTGTTTCATATTCGCTATTTTCATGACTTAGCAAATGTATTAATAGGTTTAACATTCCAAAAGAAAGCTTCTGCCTTTTTCTACGCAGAGCAATAGAAATCAGTCCTCTTTGTGGTGCAAAAATAAATACAATAAGGAAAGTTACACCCGTCATTACTGCCATTGCTCCCGAAATAGATACATCAAAAAATCTTGCTAGCTGAAAGCCTAGCACAGCATTTAAAGCACCCATCCCTCCACTTATAAATAACATTTTCTTTAAATCATCGGTTAAGAGATATGCAGTTACTGGTGGTCCTGCCATAAATGCAATAACAAGGATTGAACCAACAGCCTCAAAAGCACCTACTGCTGTTATAGAAACCAGTGACATTAATCCATAATGCAACAATATCGGAGAAAATCCAAGCACACTAGCTAGCATAGGGTCAAAAGCAGATACCTTAAGCTCCTTAAAGAATACTGCAATCAATACTATATTCAATATTAGGTAGAATAACGATATATAAATATACTTTGCACCTATGGAAACGCCAAATAATTCAAGCCTGTAAAATGGAGCACTTACTAAATCTCCCTCCAACACAGAATCACTGTCAAGGTGTACAGAACCAGCATACTTAGAAATCAAAATTACAGCAATGCTGAACAGCAAAGGAAAAACAATCCCTATTGATGAATCTTCAGATACAAGCTTTGTTTTATGAAGTGATTCAGTAAGCCACACTGTTATAACACCCATTGCCGCTGCACCAACAACTAAGAAAGGTGAGCTTAAATCATGTACAATAAAGAATGCAAGCACAATACCTAAAAGTGTAGTATGTGAAATAGAGTCGGACATCATAGTCATTTTTCTAAGCACAAGAAAAACTCCGGGTAAAGCACACGCTGTCGCTATAAAAATAGCTATCAATTGTATTTCTAATTGAGGATTCATATAATATCTCCTCCTTTTACACCTTTTTCTAACCATCCCTTTTTACTTTTTCTGCGTCTTAGTGCCTTACTTATCAATCCCCTGTTGGGGGCAATTAAAATACTGATAAGTACAATAATACTTATTACTACCACAATAGCAGGGCCGGTAGGAAGCTTTTCAGCTAATGAGCTTGAGAAAGCACCAATCACACCAGCACCAGCACCAAATACAGCAGATAAAACAATCATAAGCCAAAGTCTATCCGTCCACTGCCTTGCAGCAACTCCAGGTGCAATCAACATTGCACTCATTAAAATTACACCCACCGTTTGCAGACCTATTATTATTGTAAAAACAGTCATCAGCATCAACAATAAATTAAGTCGCATGGGCTTAAAGCCCAGTGTGTGTGCGTATTCTGGGTCAAAACTAAATAGCTTAAATTCCTTCCAAAACAGAATCACCAGCAATATTAAAACAGCACTTACAATTGTCATAATATAGACATCTCTTTTTAAAATAGCTGATACCTGTCCAAAGATAAACCTGCTAAGTCCTGCCTGTGCAGAATCAGGTGTCTTTTGTACAATTGATAAAAGTACAAGACCTGTTCCAAAAAATACCGACATAACAAGTGCTAATGCACTATCAAACTTTATCCGTGAATTTTTAACAATACCTATTATAAATCCAGCTGCCAAGATACCCGCTACCAAAGCACCTAAAAGTAAAACCTCAGTACTTTTATTCCCCGTCATCATAAATGCCAAAACTACACCAGGTAAGGCAGAATGTGATACTCCATCACCTATCAGGCTCTGCTTTCTAATAACTGAGTAGCTGCCTATTACACCACTTATCATACCAAGCACAGCAGCACCTAATGCTACCACAATAGTCGTATAGTTATTTAATCTTGAAAGAATATCCATCATAACTACACCCTGCTTTCTCCGTCGGTATTTACAGCTTCAACTAAATCCGAACGGATTCTGCCATAAGCCTTATCAATATTTTCATTGGTAAATGTTTCATTTACCTCACCCTCGGCAATTATTCGCATATTAATCAAGGTAACCCAATCAAAATACTCTGTAACGGTTCTTAAATCATGGTGAACGACAACAACTGTTTTACCCTGTGCTTTTAACTCCTTTAACAAGGTTATTATTGCCTTTTCAGTTTTTGCATCAACGCCCTTGAAGGGTTCATCCATAAAATACAATTCAGCCTGCTGGACTAAAGCTCGTGCTAAAAACACTCTCTGCTGCTGTCCCCCTGAAAGCTGACTTATCTGCCTGCTTTGAAACTCCTTCATACCTACTTTTTCAAGCATTTCAAGTGCAAGCTGCTTATCAGCCTTTTTAGGTCTTTTAATCCAGCCCAAATGTCCGTATCTTCCCATAAGTACAACGTCAAGTGCTGTCGCCGGAAAATCCCAGTCGACACTTCCGCTCTGAGGAACATAAGCAATTTTTCTGCTTATCCCCTTATCCTTAAAATTGCTTGGCTTATTATCAGAATTGATAAAAAACTCAACCTTGCCTGCAACGGGCTTTAATAAGCCTAGCATTGATTTTATCAACGTGCTTTTCCCTGCTCCATTAGGACCTACAATAGCCATAAGCTTCCCCTTTGGAACATTGAAATCAACGTCCCAAAGCACAGGCTTTTCACCATAAGCAACTGTTAAATCCTCAGCAATGGCAATATATTCGTTTGTTTTTAAAGACTCGCCACTCATCTTATCCCTCTTTTCAAATTAAATATAACATTCTATTTCAAAGCATTAATAATTGTGTCTATATTCTTTTTAAATGTCTTTATATAAGTTTCTGTATCTGAAGTTTCATCACCTAATGAGTCAGAGTACAGCTCTCCTCCAATGCTCGTTTCAAACCCCTTTGCCTTTACCGCTGCCTCCAGCGACTCAATAGTCTTTGGTGAAACAGAGCTTTCGACAAAAATAGCCTTTATCTTATTATCAGCTATAAATTGTGCTAAATTATCAACATCAGCAGTTCCTGCCTCTGCCTGAGTATTAATTCCTTGAATACCCTTTACTTCAAAGCCATATGCCCTTGCAAAATATCCAAAAGCATCATGTGCAGTAACCAGCACTCTTGACTCCTCAGGAAGAGAATTAACCTTTTCAATAATATATTCCTCAAGCTCATCAAGCTGCTTTAAATACTCTTCTAAATTGCTTTTATAAGTACTGCTGTTTTCCTCATCATTATCTGAAAGTGCCTTTTCTACTGCCTTTGCAGCTTCCTTCCATATCGATACATCAAACCAAATATGTGGGTCATACACACCTTCTTCCTCTTGATAAAATTTCGATTTATCAATTTGCTCTTCTAAATTTACTACTATTTTATCAATTTTCTTTAAATCATCAAAAACATCTGTCATCTTCCCTTCTAGATGAAGTCCGTTTACAACAGCTATATCAGCAGTTTGCAGCTTAGTTACATCGCCTGCTGTGGGCTTGTATGAATGAGGGTCTATCCCCGTACCCATAAGCCCTGAAACATTGATTTTTTCGCCGCCTATCTGCTTTACTAAATCAGTTAGCATTGTAGTAGTTGCCACTACATTAAGTTTATTGTTATCTGAGGTTGTGTTTATAGAACAACCTGTTAGCATAAAAAGTCCCATTGATAATATTAATACTATTCCCGTAAAAATCTTTAAAATCGCCGCCTTTTTCCTCATAGAAGCTTTTTTCATAACTACCTCCTAAAATAAATTTAATCATTTTCCCTTACAAAAATTCTCTGTGCAGCTTTATGACTAACCGTAATAGACTTGCTTGTACTATTTCTCTTTTCTTTATCATCAATTGATTCAACTGCTATCATCTCAAAAGTTATGTTTCCCTCATACTCGCCTTTATTTATTATTTTTATTGTAGAACCAATAACAACGCCTAAATCTTGAAGATAATCAAGCAATTCCTTTTCTTCCTTTACTCTGGTGAGAGTTGCCATTTTACCACAATCCATATCTGAAAGAAAAATTAGCCCCTCGTCCTTTATTCCCATATCCTCATAATCAGGAATAATTTCACCATGAGGACAGCGTTTTGGCTTTCCAAGAAAAGCATAAAGTCTTTTTTCAAGCCTCTCAGGAGTAACATGCTCTAATAATTCAGCATCGATATGAGCGTCGCTCCAATCATAGCCAAGCTTTTCTATAAGAAAAACCTCCCATAGCCTATGACTTCGTGCAAGAAAAACAGATTTTTTTCTGCCCTCTTCCGTAAGCTTAACACCTTTATAAGCTTCATAGGTCACTAATCCTTCCTTAGAAAGCTTTGCTATCATTTCACTGACTGACGGTGGAGAAACATTAAGTGAAAATGCAAGATGCTTATTCGATATAAAATTTTCAGCGCCGCCAAGCTTGTAAATCTGCTTTAAATAATCTTCTCTATTAGCTGTCATATCCAGTCCTTTATTTTACCATAAACGTATCATTATATTTTTAGGTGTGCCTAAACTATAATTAGTATATGCCTAAAAATAATAAATGTCAATACTTTTGTAGCAAAATCACATAATTTATGCAAAAAATAATGCTGAAAATCAGTAATAAAGATTACAGATTTTCAGCAAAAGTATACAATGATATTATATCACGATTAAGATGTTTTAAAATGAGCAAAAATTAATTTACAATATTCACTAAAATATTTAACAAGTATTTTTATCATTAATTAGTATAATCACATTATATATCTAGACCTTAGCCGCTTTTTTTATAAACACTGGATAATCAGCTGTACCGGTTAATCTACTGCCTTCACTCACATGAACAGTTTTATCCAGCACAGCATAATTGATATCACTTCCTTGTTTAATCACGCTTCCCTGCATAATTATGCTGTTTTTAATTATTGAGTCTTTTTCTATTTTAACGCCACGGAAAATGATAGAATTTTCAACCTTCCCCTCAATAATACAGCCATCAGCCATAAGGGAATTCCTAACACTCGCACCTATACCGTATTTTGCAGGAGGTTCATCACGGACCTTTGTATAAATAGGTGAATCCACCTTAAATAATTCAGTACGGATATCGGAATTAAGTAAGTCGAAATTACTTTTAAAAAACACTTTCATGCTATCTATTTGTGCAAAATATCCTTGATATTTATACGCTAAAACCTTAAATTCACGCAGCTTTTTCTGTAAAATATCCTTTTCAAAGCTATACTGATTTCTGCAAGCAGCCTCAACAATTAAGGTTTGTAAAAACTTCTTATTCATAACATATATATTTAATGCAACATTTATCTCACCATTTATTTCAGGGCCGGTCAGCACATCAAAAACCCTGTCATTTTCATCACAAAATAAAACAAGCTTGGACTTGGATTCTTCCTTTGTACAATACTGCCTACCATAAACAACAGTTATATCAGCCTGCCTTTTTTTATGAAATTCTACAAAAGGCTTTAAATCCATATTGGCTATAACATTACTATCTGCTAATATTACATAATCAGCATCATTACGCCTTATGTATTCCTGAACGCCTGCTAAGGCCTCCATTCTCCCACGATAGATACCACTACCGGCATGGCCAAACGGTGGTAAAAGCTTAAGCCCTCCTGTTTTACGTGCTAAATCCCATTCCTGCCCTGAGCTTAAATGGTCAAGTAAGCTCTGATAATTAGATTTAGTAATGACTCCCGCATCTGTAACACCGGAATTAACCATATTAGATAGCATAAAGTCAATAAGCCTGTATCTTCCTCCAAATGGCACACTTGCCATTGTCCTTTGCTCTGTTAATTCAGTAATGCAGGAATCATGCATATTTGAAAATACAAGTCCCATAACATCTGACATACTTGCCATAAATTTTCTCCTTTTCAAACAAGCCTTAACAACAGGCTTGTATTTATTTACCTTTAAATCGATTTTAACATCGCTGACATAATCAATTACTACACAGATTCCGAAATCATTGATTTTGCTGGTATAACCGTATTAGCAGAAATATTTATTTCATGCCCGATAACAGATACGCCCCAAGACTCTTTATCATCAATATCCTCAGGTCTTCCACCTATATGCACATTTTCCCCGATAACACATTCTTCACCGATTATGGCATATTCTATTACAGCACCTTTTTTAATAACTGTATTAGGCATAATTATACTATCTCTTACTATCGCACCTTCTTCCACAACAACGCCTGCAAATAGCACAGAAAAGTCAATTTCTCCACTGATTTTGCACCCCTCAGTAATCATAGAATTTTCAATCTTTGAGCTTTCAGAGCTAAAATGAGGTGGATATACAGGATTTCTTGAGTATATTTTCCAATTTTCTTCATATAAATCAAGAGGAACTTTAGGATTGAGTAAATCCATATTAGCCTCCCATAAACTGTCAATAGTTCCTACATCCTTCCAATACCCTTCAAAAGGATAAGCCACCAGCTTTAACCCCTCGTTTAACATAGCAGGGATAATGTTTTTTCCAAAATCCTTGCTTGCCGCTTCATCATTTTCATTTTCAATGAGATGGCGTCTTAAATCCTTCCAATTAAACATATAAATGCCCATTGATGCAAGGTTAGATTCAGGGTGTTCAGGTTTTTCAGCAAATTCAGTAATTCTGTCGTTCTCATCAGTCGACATAATACCAAAGCGTGGCGCTTCCTCCCATGGTACTTCAAGCACTGCTATTGTAGCTGATGCATTTCTTTCCTTATGAAATTCAAGCATATCAGCATAATCCATTTTATAAATATGGTCGCCTGACAAAATAATAACATATTCAGGATTATATCTATCGATAAAGCTCATATTCTGATAAATCGCATTAGCTGTACCCTTATACCACGATGCACCTGAAAAGGATTCGTACGGTGGCAATACATGCACACCCCCATGAACTCTGTCTAAGCCCCATGGCTGCCCGTTTCCTATGTATTCATTAAGTACAAGTGGCTGATATTGAGTCAAAACCCCTACTGTATCTATACCAGAATTAACACAATTGGATAAAGGAAAATCAATTATCCTGTACTTTCCGCCATAAGGCACTGCCGGCTTTGCCATATCCTGAGTCAATGCATACAAGCGGCTTCCCTGTCCACCTGCTAACAGCATAGCTACACATTCTTTCTTTACGTGATACATAAATTCCTGCCTTTCTTTTTATATAAAGGTTTTATTTTTTACAATTTGTTTGAACTACATTTGCCATACTTTGCGTTTTTATCTTATAACTTTTCTTCTTTTTTATCTCAAGCTTTTTAACCTTTAAAAATACTGCCGACATAGGAGCAAGCCTCAAAGCGATTGAATGATACATTCCATGCATTGGCTTTTCACGTGATAGCTGAGGTAAATTAACTATTCCACTTCCTCCAAATTCGATTGCATCAGTTGTGAAAATCTCCGTATATTCACCATAATAAGGCACGCCTATTTCATATACATCATGTTCAACAGGCTGAAATGAGATTACAGCAATAATTTCCTCCGTCCTTGACATTCGCCTAAAAGCAATTACGCTATTTTTACTATCATCTCCACTAATCCAACTAAAGCCATCCCAGCCTGTATCCAGCTCCCAAAAAGGCTTAGACTTTTTATATAATTGATTCAATGCTTTTATATATTCATGATACTTATTATGCTCTTCATATTCAAGCAAATCCCAGTCAAGACTTTGTTTAAAATTCCATTCCTTATATTGTGCAAATTCCTGTCCCATAAATGTGAGCTTTTTACCTGGATGTGCCATCATATACGCCATAAAAGTCCTTAATGATGCAAATCTGTATTCTCTCGGTCCGCCCATTTTTTCGAGCATTGAGCATTTTCCATGCACAACCTCATCATGCGAAATAGGCAAAATAAAATTTTCTGAAAAAGCATATAAAAAAGAAAAAGTAATATTGTTGTGATTATACGGTCTGCTTAAAGGGTCTAGTGAAATATATCTTAGCATATCATTCATCCAGCCCATATTCCATTTAAAGTTAAATCCAAGTCCACCGGCATCAACCGGCTTTGTTACTAAGGGCCATGCAGTAGATTCCTCAGCAATCATAAGTATATTCTTATTCCTTTGAAATAATGATGAATTTAGCTGCTTTAAAAATTCAATTGCCTCTAGGTTTTCATTAGACCCATGAATATTAGGTGTCCATTCTCCGTCCTTCCTGTCATAATCAAGATAAAGCATACTAGCAACAGCATCTACTCTAAGCCCGTCAATATGATATTTATCTATCCAATAATGCGCATTGGAAATCAAAAAGGATTTTACCTCACCTTTTCCCCAGTCAAACACCCTTGTTCCCCAGCCATAATGCTCTCTTTTGTTTATATCAGAATATTCATATAAGCAAGTACCATCAAATTCATACAAGCCAGCCTCATCCTTTGGAAAATGTGCAGGTACCCAATCTAAAATAACTCCTATATTATTTTTATGACATTCATTTACAAATTCCATAAAATCTTCAGGTGTACCATGCCTTGAGGTTGGTGAATAGTATCCAATCTGCTGATATCCCCAAGAACCATCAAAGGGATGCTCAGCAATAGGCATAAGCTCAATATGTGTATATCCCATTTCTTTCACATATGGAATAAGAGTCTGTCCTATTTCTAAAAATGTATAGCTTTCCTCCTCACCTTTTTTCTTCCATGAATCTAAATGTAATTCATAAATATTGATAGGACTATTGTAAATATCGGTACTGTCACGCTTATTAAACCATCTTTTATCACTCCATTTAAAGTTCTTAAATTCATAATAAACAGTAGCTGTATTTGGTCGCACCTCCATATGAAATCCATATGGATCGGCTTTCATAAGTATTTTACCATCATTAGTTTCTATTCTGTATTTATATAATGAGCCTGCTTTAAAATCAGGAAGCTTAATTTCCCACACGGAGTTAGTAATTTTCAGCATAGGGTGTTTTCCCGACTGCCATTCATTAAAATCACCTACAAGGCAAATGCTTTTTGCATTAGGAGCCCACACACGAAAATATACGCCGTCTTGCTCACGATGAGAGCCAAAGAAATCATAGGCTTGATAAAGTGTACCCTGATGAAATAAGTATAAAGGAAGCTCATAATTCTTGTTCATACCTGTCCCTCTTTTTTCTAATTTATTTTACTATAAAATCTTAATTATATTTTAGCACATATGCTATTTATTTTCAATATCATTGTTTAAAATTCATGAAATTAAACATAATATACTTTTAAATTTATATACTTTCAACAAAAAAACTGATCTAATGGCTGATGAATTTATTAAAAATTCTTACTTATATATTAATTCCTAATTAACTAAGAAAAATCTATTGCTTTTGATAACTTAATTTTATAAGAAAAAAGCCTTATTTTACTTGACAATAATAAAAATTTGCAATATAATTATATATGTATTAATACTTAGAAATAACACTAAAGCTTCTGTACTTATGCAAAGGTTGATGACGTTGTTTCTAAGTAAATTTCATTTATTTTTTAATTGATAATATTTTAACATTAATAAGGAGGCACCCCTATGCGAGTTTTTAATTTCAGTGCAGGACCGGCAGTATTACCTGAAGATGTTTTGAAAAAAGCAGCTTCCGAGCTTCTTGAATACAAGGACAGCGGACAATCAGTTATGGAAATGTCACACCGTTCAAAGGAATATGGTGAAATTATCTCCAGTGTTGAAGCAAGGTTTAGAAAAATACTCAATGTTCCTGATAACTACAAAGTCTTATTTTTGCAGGGTGGTGCATCACTTCAATTTGCAATGATCCCTCTAAATTTAAAGAAAAATGGTAAAGCCGACTATGTAATCACAGGACAATGGGCAAACAAAGCATATAATGAAGGAAAGAAAATTCTTGAGGCTAATGCAGTTGCATCTTCAAAGGACAAGACCTTCTCCTATATTCCTGAGCTTGATTCAAGTAAATTTGATAAAGACGCAGACTTCTTCCATATTTGTGCAAACAACACCATCTATGGTACAAGGTACACTGACTTCCCCGATACTAAAAACGTTCCTTTAGTAGCTGACTTTTCTTCATGTATCTTATCAGAGCCTGTTGATATAACAAAATTTGGCTTAATATATGCAGGTGCTCAAAAAAATATGGGTCCTGCAGGACTCACAGTAGTTATTATCAGAGATGATTTAATCAGAGATTTAGGCGATAGTGTTCCTACTATGCTTTCCTATAAAACTCATGCTGATAATGGTTCTATGTTTAACACTCCGCCAACATATGGAATTTATATTCTAGGACTTGTTCTTGAATGGATTGAAAACAATGGCGGCTTAGCAGCGATGAAGGAAAGAAACGAAAAGAAAGCTGCTATGCTTTATGATTTTTTAGATAATTCAAAGTTATTTAAAGCTACTGTTTCAGGAAAAGCTCGTTCTTTAATGAATATACCTTTCATTACAGGAAATGAAGAACTTGACAAAAAGTTTATTTCTGAGGCAAAGGATGCAGGCTTTATCAATCTAAAGGGCCATAGAAGCGTCGGTGGAATGCGTGCATCCATCTATAATGCTATGCCGGTTGAGGGAGTGCAGCATCTTGTAGAATTCATGAAAAAGTTTGAAGAGGACAACGCTTAACTGAAGGGAGCTTTAAAAAATGTATCAAATACTTACTTTAAATAAAATATCAAATAAGGGTACTGACTTATTTGATAAATCTAAATATGAAATCGGTGATAATGCACAAAACCCCACGGCTGTTCTTGTGCGTTCTGCTAGTATGCATGAAAGCGAGCTTGGTTCTAACCTAGTCGCAATTGCAAGAGCCGGTGCTGGCACAAATAATATTCCTATTGATAAATGTACTAAAGAGGGCATCGTTGTCTTTAATACTCCCGGTGCTAATGCAAACGCTGTAAAGGAACTTGTTTTGCTGGGTACTTTAATTTCTTCAAGAAAGGTTCCTGCTGCATTAGATTGGGTAAAAACCCTAAAAGGCAAGGGTGACGAGGTAGGAAAGCTAGTAGAAAAAGGTAAAAGTCAGTTTGTAGGTCCTGAAATTTCTGGTAAAAAGCTTGGCGTAATAGGACTTGGTGCTATTGGTGCTTTAGTAGCTAATGCTGCTTCTCATCTAGGTATGAAGGTATATGGCGTTGATCCGTATCTTTCTGTGCAAGGTGCTTTACACTTAGAAAAAGACGTTGTTTATCTAAAAAGCTATAAAGAAATTTTTGAGACCTGTGATTATATTACACTTCACGTTCCCTTGACTCCGGATACAAAGGAAATTATAAATGCAGAAACCATCTCGCAGATGAAGGATAATGTAAGGATTTTAAACTTTTCTAGAGGCGATTTAGTTAATAGTAAAGATGTTATTGATGGTATTTCTTCTGGAAAAATTGCTGCTTATGTTACTGATTTTCCTAATGATGAATTGCTGGGTGTTGATGGTGTAATTGCTCTTCCACACTTAGGCGCATCAACTCCGGAAAGTGAAGAAAACTGTGCTGTTATGGCTGTTAATGAACTTATTGACTATATTGAAAATGGCGATATTACAAACTCAGTTAATTTACCTAATGTAAATGTAGCAAAAACAGGTGATGCAAAAATTTGCGTTATTCACAAAAATTTAGAGGGGCTTATAACAAAGATTGCTGGCGTTGCTTCTGATAACAAGCTTAATATCGAAAATATGGTAAGCAAGTCTAAAAAGGAATATGCATACACAGTTTTAGATGTAAAGGGCAATGTTTCTGATGAAATTATAAAAAAATTAAACGATATTGATACAGTTATTAGAGTCAGGGTTGTATAATTTTTAATATTTTGCTTATAATAATGGTGTTCGTGAGAACATCATTATTTTTGTGAAAGGTACAATTATGGCTAAGAATAAGAATAATAATTATCAAAACCAACAGAATCAGCAAAATCAACAGAATAAGCAAAACCAACAGAATAAGCAAAACCAACAGAATCAGCAAAATCAGCAAAATCGTAAATAACTCTCCAAAATCTAATATTCATACTGTTTTTGTAGCTTGAATCGGCAAAAGGGGGATTATTCCCCCTTTTGCTGTTCATATTTTTACTGTTCAGCATATCTGCTGAATATTTTTATTTTCAAACTTCTTTGCCAAAATATCATGTGCTTTTTTACTCCAATTATAAAGCTGACGTAAGCTTATGTACATTCTATCTGCTATTTCCTCCCAAGTCATTCCACACAGATAGTGATACTCCATAATAGTTTTAAGATTTTCGTTTTCAATTTTTCCCAAAAACAATAAAATATCACTCTTTGTGTCAACAAGTCTATCTATCTCAGTGTTTATCTCATGCTGTAAGGAAGATATTTTATCTATTATTGCCACTACTATCTCTCCCCTTGCACTGTTTTCATAAACCTTTGAAGCATTAAAAACTAGATTTGAGTATCCTTCTAATTTTTCAAGCTGAATTAGCTTAACATCAATTGATTTTTCTAAAATAATAGCTTGTGATAAATATTCCTTTAAAGTCATGTTAGCACCTTCCTTACTGTTTTGTAATTTCCTTGTAATAAGTATAACATATCGTAATAGTGAAATTCAATGCAATATTTAGCTGAAAAATGTGTCGAATATTGTAATAATTTTACTATTATTTTGTCGTAAAATGCGACAAAATATCTAAAATTTCTAATTAAAAATATCATTTTCGATACAGTAACTGTTTTTATCCCTTTTCATATAATAATTTGAGGAGGGATTTTATGCCAAACACTAATGAAAGTATTAATTGCTGCAATGGCTCTGTAACCATAAATATGGATAAGGAATATTATGAAAAATGCATTAAACTATGTGGTGAGGAAGGCGATTTGCTTTCCCCGATATGTATTCCTTGTACGGGCAAAATACAGCAGATTGTTTTCCCTAAAAATGTTGATAGAAATACTGTTAATGTAGTTTTTCCACCACAAGGCGATTGCTCAGTAGGCAGACTGCTTGAAGTAAATGTAATGCTCCCCGAACTTTCGCCACAAAGGCTTGTAAATGTTGCTGTAATACTCAAGGAAGAGGTAAAGGGAGAGGATTCTAACGAAGTAAGACACAGTATAATTGCCCAAAGAATTACTCAAATCAAAGTTACTTCAACTGGATATGCTAATATCCCCACTTTTACTTTTCTAATTCCTGAGCTAGAGCATTTTAAAAACGAGCGAACTTTTTTTGTCGAGGTAAGCTATCATTATTCAGGCGTAAGCAATTGACATATAATTTTAAACTTAAAATAAAAAAGGGGTATCCCCTTTTTTATTTTATACATATTTTAATTAAATGTTGCTAGCTCATAGCCATTTTCTTTCCAATAATCAATAGCATCTGCTAGGATTTTTGCATTTGTGCTTGATACTGCGTGTAATAAAATTATAGCGCCATTATGCGTTTTTTTCTTCAAATTCTCCAATGACTGCGCTGGCTCTGGCTGTTTATTTTTATCCCAATCAGCATAGGCAAATGACCAAAAAATGCTCTTATATCCTAATTCTTCAGCTGTTTTCAAGCTTTGCTCTGAAAATTCTCCTTTGGGCGGACGTAAAACCTTCATTTCTATACCAAACTTTTCTTTTATTGAATTATGAAGTGTATTTATTTCCTCTGTTATTTGTTCCACAGAACACTCAGGAAGCGACGGATGATTTTCTGTATGATTACCCAGTGTATGGCCTCCATCAATTATTGCCTTTACCATATCCTCAGAATACTTTAAATACCCACCAGTTATAAAAAATGTAGCCTTAACATTTTTTTCAGCTAAAGTCTTTAAAATATCAGGTGTATATCCTGCCTCGTATCCTTCATCAAATGTAAGATAAATCTTCTTCTCATCAGCTTTTTCTATAAAAACTGCTGACATATCATAGTATTTCTCTTGCATAGAAGTAGCACCAGTAGGACGGTTTTTATTATCTGTTTCGTTACCTACACCATATTGGATAAGCTTATTAGACAAGCTGCTTAATATATCCAGTTTCTCCCTAGAAAGCTCTTTTAAGCTTTTCTTCTCTGCAATAAGAGAATTTATCAATGGCACAGTCTGAGCAGTTTCAGAATCTGGTGTATTTGGCACAGTTTCAATATCACTTTGATAGCTTGTAGATGGCTTGCTTTTATTTTCACTGTCAAAATCAGTTGCTTGTATCACTCCGCTTGGGTTATTTCCATTGCAGGAACTAAGCATCATTATTGACATTAAAATTATTGATAAAAAGAATATTTTATTTTTCTTCATTTTATATCTCCTTTCAATATTATAAGTATTTGCAGTTAATAACAATTAACGCAAGGTAATTTATAGAATTATAATTTAATATTGAAAAATTTAAAATCACCTACAAAAATAGGTGATTTCGAACTGAAAACAAAGTACAAAAAAATAAATTTGTTTTTTGTGAATTTATCTGCCAAAAAACGCACTAATTGTTGCACGTATGTGCAGTGCGAAAATAAAAGGAGAGCGCCAACTGGCTCTCCCCTTTTAAGTTTTCAGACAAAGTCTGCATACAATCACTTATAAAAATAGGTGATTGTTTATTAGTATCATATCTTTAGCCCATTACTACCTTAACTTCATGAGCATCACTTGAGCTTAATAATTCATCAGTTAATATCTTATCCTCAACTTCTTTTCCATTGAGAATTATTGATTTAACGCCACTTTCAACATGAGCAGAATTATCAACCTCAATATTAATCCTCTTGCCTCTAAAAGTCTTTGTCATTTTAAAGCCGTCCCAATCTGATGGAATAGATGGACTGATAACAAGACCGTCTGTCTGAGGTCTTAGCCCTAAAATACCTTCAACAGAACCTACCATAACAGTAGATGCAGTACCTGTAAGCCAATGAACGTGTGCACGTCCTGCATATGGACTATCCTTGCCCTCCACGTTTTGTCCATGAGCATAAGGCTCTATTACTCTTACATCGGCATTATCATTTTGTGTAGAGGGACTTGATTCCTTCCAATATTTATATGCCCTATTACCATTTCCTAGTAAGGATTCAGCGAGAATTACCCATCCCTGTGTATGAGAGAAAATACCACCGTTTTCCTTAGTAGTAGGATTAAACAATTCCATCAAAGCGCCGTCAAACTGGTGGTCCTTATAAGGAGGATAAAGCAGCATTGTTCCATAAGGTGTATTTAATTCACGGTAAACGCTATCCATTGCAAGCTTAGCCTGTTCCTTATTTGCACAGCCGGAAATTACAGACCAAGGTTGTGGCTCG
>JAAYSD010000117.1 GCA_012518465.1 Clostridiales bacterium | reverse complement strand
TTTTGAATTTCCGTATCATCAATTGTTGCTAAAACCTCATCTTTTTTTACCGTCATACCTTCTTTAGCTAAAATAGATGTGATTTTTCCTTCCTTTCCATACCTGACTTCCTGTGCATATGGAAAAGCTATTTTTGCACTGAATTCCTTGTAGACAGCAAAATCTTCAGTTTTAACCGTATATTCAGTATAGCCGCTATTTGCTTCCACAATAGGAAATTTAATAATCTCTGATGACTCACTCTTATCACTGCACGCACTCAAAAGCAAAACACCAGATAGCATTAATATTAAAGCCTTTTTCTTCATAAAAACCCTTTATCATCTGTTTTAAAATCTATTATTTATTCACTAAAATGCTGTTATCAATTAGCATCAAGCACATTCTACCATTGTGATATGGGCATTTCCACGCCTCCACCATTGGCTTTGACGAATCAGGAACACCGTTTTCATCAAGTCTGGAATGCCACTCTCCACCATTTCTTTTATCAATAACATAATTTTTAATGAAATTCCATATATCGCCGGATACCTGCAAATACCTGTTATCCTCGTAACGTGAATATCCATTTGCAAAGCCCACAACAGCCTCTGCTTGCACCCACCAAATTTTACTTTTATCTATTTTCTTATTCTCACGTTCATTGTTCAAAGAGCCATTTTCAAAGGCAATATTCGCAATGTTTTCAACAATATTTCTATTCATATTACTTACTTTTTCTTTTAACTCATTATTTTTAAGAATATCACAAGCAATATCCATTAGCCAAGTAGCCTCAATATCATGACCATATGAATGAATATCACCCATCACATTCATATCATCATCAAAAAATACCAACAGCTTTTTACCATTCTTATCGTAAATTTTATCAAGAGTAAATTGTAATAAAAATTCAAGCCTATCAGAAACTTTTTTATCATTTGATACACGAAAAAGCTCGGTATAAGCCTCTATCAAATGTAAAATAGTGTTCATTGTCCGAACAGCATTTAAGCCATTTTCTGATAAAGCATCATTTTCAACAACATTCCAATCCCTGTCAAAGGACTCCATATAGCTAAGCTTATCTGCTGCTTTTTCTTCTATTGTACTAAAAATCTGCATAGCAAGAGTCAAGGCTTCCTTTTTCTTGCAAGCATCATAGTAAGCTGATAGAGCATAAACAAAAAAAGCTTGACAATAGGTATGCTTCATTGTATCAACGGGTTTACCATCATAGGACATAAGCCAATAAACTCCGCCCTTTTCATAATCAACACAATAATCCTTTAAAAAATCATAGGCATGGTGTGCATTTTCAAGATACTCAGCTTTTCCTAGCTTTAAATAAGCCGTTGAATAAAACCACAGTATTCTTGAATGTAAAATCACACCTTTATCGGCATTTTTATCAAGGGTTAAATCGCTATCCATATATCCATAAAATCCACCATATTCATTATCTCTTAATGAATTCCAAAAAGGGATAATATGATTTATTAACTCGTTTTTTAACTCGTTTTTAAATTTATTTATAGAAAAGTTCATAAAATAATACTAACCTTTATTCTGTAATTTTGTTCATTACAAGACCTGTAATAAGCTTAGGATAAAAATAAGTAGATTTTTGAGGCATTTTTTCACCTGCAAGGGCAATATCCTTAATTTCAGTAACTCTTGTTGGATTTAAAATAAAAGCACAATTAGCTTTTCCATTATCAACGGATAAAACAGCTTCATTAGCTGACTTTGTATAAGTCAAATTAATCTGACGAGCCATATTTTGCTTATCAATTCCAAAAATTCTTTCTAAAATAAGAGTATGTAAAACACTTACATCAAGCTCTCTTAAAGCTTTTGAAGCATTAGGCAAAAGTGCTTTCATAACACTCTCGTCTTTTAATACCATTAAATAATATCCACCATCATAGTAAAGTGAAAAAGCTTTTTTACCCTTATCATAATTTTCCTTCAACAAGCTTTGTGATTGTTTATAATCAAGTTTGTCAGATATATCAAAATACTGCTTACTTCTTACAATAAGCTCATTGATATTAAATCGCTGCAAATCTCTTACAACTCTGTGCGTCGGAAATACAACAAGCCCTTTATTTTCCATATCAGCAAGAAACATTGGCACATAATCAGCACTACCTATTTTCATCGAATTTTCTTTCAGATAATTTCGATAATTCAAGGCTGTTTCATATCTATGATGCCCATCAGCAATATAAAGCTTTTTATCAGTAAAAAGCTGCTCAATCTTAGTTATTACTTCTGTATCAAAAACTGCCCAAAGCCTGTGAATAACACCTTCGGCATCGGAAACTTCAACATCGGGGGAATTTTTACTACACGAATCAATTAAGGCATAAGCCTCACCATTATCCGAATAAAGCGAATAAATCTGGCTAAAATTAGCACTAGTTGCTTTCATCAAATTAAACCTATCCGTTTTTGCTTTTGATAAGGTTTCCTCATGAGGCAAAACAATACCTTTAGAAAATTCCTCAAGCTTAACTAAGCTAACAAATCCCTTCAAGCTATGCTGCTTATCTAAGGCATTAAAAACCATTTCATATACATATATCCCCTTTTTATTATCACAAGTAAGGATATCATTTTCAATCCATGATTTTAAGGTTTTGCCAGCCTCTTGATAAGGTGCAAAATCTTGAATTTTGTCCTCAACAGGTTTCGGAAGCTCAAGCCTGATAATATTATATTGATTTTCAGATATAAAGCTCTCTCTTTGCTCTCTGCTGATTATATCATAGGGTGGGCAGACAAGCTTATTCATATCTCCTGCATTATTTGTATATCTTAGTCCTTTAAAAGCTTTAATTTCAGCCATATTATACCTTTCTATCACTCATTCGCACCGCAGCACTTTTTATACTTTTTACCACTTCCACATGGGCAAGGGTCATTTCTTCCAACCTTTTTATTCTGTGATTTTTTCACCGGCTGAGAAGATGCACCTGCATTAGGTTCAACAGGCTTCATCACCTGTTCCCTCTTTATAGGTACTTTCTCTTCCTTTTTAAGACGGACATTCATAATCATTCTTAAGGTATCTTCCTTAATAGATTCAATCATTTCGTCAAACATAGCAAAACCCTCAATACGATATTCAACAACAGGGTTTTTCTGTGCATAGCTCCTTAGAGAAATACCACGTTTAAGCTCTTCCATAGCGTCTATGTGATCCATCCACTTTGTATCAACAGACCTTAACAAGCTAACACGCTCAACCTCACGCATAAGCTCAGCACCAAATTCCTGCTCTTTATCCTTATAAAGCATTTCTGAACGCTCAAGCAAGAAATTCACAATATCTGATTTTTCCAGTGTATTATAGTCCTCATTATCAAACTGCAAGTCTGATGGAATTGTATACATATTCATATAATGCTCACGCAGTCCCTCGATATTCCAATTTTCAGGCACATCTCCACTGCAATATACATCAACGATATTAGCTATATTCTCCTTCCTCATAGTTTGAATATTATCACTAATATCCTCACCATCAAGCACCTTAGAACGCTGAGAATAAATAATCATTCTTTGCTGTGACATAACATCATCATAATCAAGAACATATTTTCTAGCAGCAAAATTCCTGCCCTCAACCTTTCGCTGAGAAGATTCAATAGTATTTGTAAGCAGCTTATTTTCAATGGGCATATCCTCTTCAATTTTAAGAGTATTCATCATTGCCTTTAGACGTTCACCACCGAAGAGCCTCATTAAATCATCTTCAGCTGAAATATAAAATCTGCTTTCACCAGGGTCTCCCTGACGGCCTGCACGTCCACGCAACTGATTATCAATTCGTCTGCTTTCATGACGCTCTGTTCCTATTATAAACAAGCCTCCAGCTTTTTTAACCTCCTCAGCCTCAGCTAAGGTTTGCTCTTTAAACATCTCATAAAGCTCTCTGAATTTTTCTCTAGCTGAAATAATAGCCTCATCCTCTGTTTCAGCATATCCAGTAGCCTCATTAATCATATCTTCATCAAAGCCCTGTCTTTTCATCTCATGCTTGGCCATATACTCAGCGTTACCACCAAGAATAATATCAGTACCACGTCCTGCCATGTTTGTAGCAATAGTTACAGCACCTTTTTTACCTGCTTGTGCAACAATTTCTGCCTCACGCTCATGATTTTTTGCATTAAGTACCTCATGCTTTATACCAGATTTTTTAAGCAATCGAGAAAGCTCTTCCGATTTTTCAATAGAAATAGTACCCACAAGCACAGGCTGTCCCTTTTCATGAGATTCCTTAATTTGCCTGCAAACAGCAGTAAACTTTCCATTTTCGGTTTTATATATTTGGTCGTGATGGTCATACCTAATTACCGGCTTGTTAGTCGGAATTTCAATAACATCAAGCTTATAAATTGTTCTAAACTCATCTTCCTCGGTCATAGCTGTACCCGTCATGCCTGATAATTTAGAATATAAACGGAAAAAATTCTGAAAGGTTATAGTAGCTAGAGTTTTACTTTCTCTTTCAACCTTGACATTTTCCTTTGCCTCAATGGCCTGATGCAATCCCTCATTATAGCGCCTACCAAACATAAGACGACCGGTAAACTCATCAACAATTACAATTTGTCCATTATTAATAACATAATCTACATCAAGCTTCATTATTCCATGAGCTTTAATAGCCTGATTTACATGGTGTAAAAGAGTCATATTTTCGGGATCCATAAGATTTTCCACACCAAAAAACTTCTCAGCTTTTTTTACACCCTTCTGCGTAAGAGTTGCTGTTTTGGCTTTTTCATCTACAATATAATCCCCGTCAAAAACATCGTCATGCTCTTCCTTATTATCAAGCTCTACAACTTTATTGGGAACTAAAGTTTTTGCTAGCTTATCAGCCCTTTGGTATAAATCAGTAGACTTATCCCCCTGCCCTGAAATAATAAGAGGTGTCCTAGCCTCATCTATTAAAATAGAGTCAACCTCATCGACGATAGCAAAATTATGGCCTCTTTGAACCTTATCTTCCTTATGAATACACATATTATCACGAAGATAGTCAAAGCCCAGCTCATTATTAGTGCCATAGGTAATATCGCAATTATAAGCCTCTCTGCGAGCATTATTATGTTTTTCATGAACAATAAGACCTACACTAAGCCCCAAATATCGATGGATTTTTCCCATCCATTCACTGTCACGCTTTGCTAAGTAATCATTTACAGTTACAATATGGACACCCTTGCCTGTCAGTGCATTTAAATATGCCGGCAAAGTAGCAACAAGGGTTTTACCTTCACCTGTTTTCATTTCAGAAATTCTTCCCTGATGTAAAACAATACCACCGACAATCTGCACGGGATAATGTTTCATACCAAGCACTCTATCAGCTGCCTCTCTACAAACAGCAAAAGCATCGGGTAAAATATCATCTAATGTTTCACCGTCAGCAAGCCTTTGCTTCAAAATAGCTGTTTGAGATTTTAGCTCAGCCTCACTCATTTGCTTATATTTATCCTCTAAGGCAAGAACTGCTTGTTTAATCGGTTCTACACGCTTTAATTCCTTTTGTGAATAAGTAGCGAAAAAATTGGAGAAAAAACCCATGTTTTTATCCGTCCTTCCATATTTAAAGCTAAAAAGCTATATTCCATTATCAAACTAAAAGAAGTTACACAATTAATATTTTACTACTTAAATGAACTTTTGTCAATACAATTTTCCCTTGATAAACCTTAACACTGTAAAATTCAAGTTTTTATCACAATATAACCATTTAAGTACTTGACAAGAAAAGCCTTTCTATCCTAGTGCATTGCACTAAAATAGAAAGGCATATTGTGTAAATAAAATTACTTTTCATCGTTCCATGAATAAAGCTTTCTTAGCTCAGCTCCAACCTTTTCAAGCTGATGATCTGCTTCAATACGACGAACAGCATTGAAGTGAGAGCGTCCCATCTTGTTTTCCAAAATCCAGTTTCTAGCAAATGTGCCGTCTTGAATTTCAGAAAGAACCTTTTTCATTTCCTTTTTAGTTTCATCAGTGATTATACGCTTGCCTATTTCATAATCGCCAAATTCAGCAGTATCAGAAATAGAATATCTCATGTATTTAAATCCACCCTTGTAAATAAGGTCTACAATAAGCTTCATCTCATGAATACATTCAAAATAAGCATTTTCAGGGTCATATCCAGCTTCAACTAAGGTTTCAAAGCCTGCCTTCATCAGGGCTGTTACACCACCGCAAAGCACTGCTTGTTCACCAAAAAGGTCTGTTTCAGTTTCACTCTTAAAGGTTGTTTCCAAAACACCAGCTCTAGAGCCGCCGATGCCCGCTGCATAAGCAAGTGCAGTATCCAATGCTCTGCCGGTAGCATCTTGATGAACAGCTACAAGTGCAGGAACACCCTTACCCTCTAAATATTCAGAGCGAACAGTGTGTCCAGGTCCCTTAGGTGCAATCATAACTACATCAACATCAGCAGGAGGCTTTATTTGTCCGAAATGGATATTAAAACCATGAGCGAATGCAAGAGTTTTTCCAGCTGTTAGATGTGGCTCAATGCTCTGCTTATATAAATCAGCTTGTTTTTCATCATTGATTAAAATCATAATAAAATCAGCAGCCTTAGCAGCATCTGCAGCCACAAGTACTTTAAAACCAGCCTCTTCAGCAATTTTCCATGACTTACTGCCTTCATATAAGCCAATTACAACATTAACACCACTTTCCTTCAGGTTTAATGCGTGTGCATGTCCCTGACTGCCGTAACCAATAATAGCGACAGTTTTTCCGTCTAATAACGAAAGGTTACAATCTTCTTGATAAAATATCTTTGCCATTTTGTTTCTCCTTATATTTTTATTTAACAGAATTGACTGTTGTAAACTATAATTTTAATGCGGATGGTCCTTTTTCAAGTGCAATAGTACCTGTCCTAACAATTTCCTTGATACCATATGGACGTAAGATTTCCTCAAAATTTGCTAGTCTTTCAGCATTTGCAGAAAGCTCAAGCGTAATAGATTCAGTTGACATATCTGAAATTTTTGCAGCAAAAATTTCAGCAATAGTCATGATTTCTGCTCTCTGCTGTGCATTAGCATGAACCTTAATAAGCAGTAATTCACGAGAGGTGAGCCTACCTGAGCTTAGAGTCTTTACCTTTATCACATCAATAAGCTTATTAAGCTGCTTTTCTATCTGCTCAAGTGTGTACCCACTCCCTTGAGCAACAATAGTAATCCTAGAAACGCTTTCATCATCAGTCACACCAACAGCAAGACTGTCAATATTATACCCTCGCCTTGCAAAAAGTCCGGCAATCCGTGCTAAAACGCCCGCTCTATTTTCAACTAAAATAGAAATAGTATGCCTATTTAAATTATTATCATTCTTTTGCATAATATCTTTTCCTATAAATATTTAGCTAATAATCGTCCTTTGATTTTCATCTACTATCACTTGTAAAACATATGGCTTTTTTGATTCTATAAGGGATTTAATCGCTCCCTCAACTTGAGAATTTTCATTTATAGATTCAGCTGAAATTCCATAAGCCTTTGCCAGCTGAATAAAATCAGGACTCCCATCTAAACAAACAGCTATCTGCCTGTCGCCATATCCTTTTGTCTGAAGCTCCCTCACCATGCCAAGCTTATTATTTTTCATCAAAATAATCTTTACATCAATATTATGCTGAATCATAGTTGCCAGCTCCATAAACATCATTTGAAAAGAGCCATCGCCACAAATAACAATAACTTCAGCTTTTTTATCCGCCGACTTCGCCCCTATTGCACAAGGTAATGAATAGCCCATTGTACCCATTCCCCCCGTTGTTAAAAACCTGCCGCCGTCTAAATGCAGATTTGCAGCTGTCCATATCTGGTTTTGTCCAACATCGGATACAATTATACTGTTTTTAGGCAAACCTTCATTTAACTTATTAATAAACAGCTTAGGATGAACATATCCATCATCGCTATAATCACACTGCTCTATTATTTTAAATGAATTTAGCTTTTCAACCCATTCTTCATGCTTTAATTCAGGTGCTAGCTCTAAAATCTGATCAAGTATAAGTGATAAATCACCAACAACAGGAACATCTGCATCAATGTTTTTTCCTATCTCAGCAGGGTCAATGTCAATATGAACTACCTTTAGATCCTCGCTTTCCTTAATAGCAGCTGCCGCTCTATCCCCCACTCTTGCACCTAAAAGAATAAGCAAATCACAGTTTTTAGCAGCTATATTTGCTGTCCTTACGCCATGCATACCAAGCATACCAAAATTCATCGGGTGAGTATGTGGTAAGGCACTAACGCCCATCAAAGACGATACAACAGGAATTTCACAGCGAGAAGAAAACCTTGCCAGCTTGTCCTGAGAATTTGAAAAGAAAGCACCTCCACCTACACAAATAAGTGGCTTTTTAGAATTTTTAATAGCCTCAATAACTCTTTTAATCTGAAGCTTGTTTCCAAAAGTACTTGGCTTGTAGCTGCGTAAATCAACAGACTTAGGATATTTAAAAGCAACCTCCTGTTTTTGTATATCAAAAGGCATATCAATCAAAATAGGACCTGGCCTGCCAGTTTGCGATAGATAAAAAGCCTCTTTAAAAATCCTAGGCACACTATCAGCGTCTTTTACAAGGTAGCTGTGCTTTACAAAAGGCTCGGCAGCCCCTGTAATATCAGCCTCCTGAAAAACATCTTTTCCTATTTGAAAAGAATTTACTTGCCCTGTTATAAAAATTATAGGAATTGAATCCATATAAGCTGTTGCTATTGCTGTAATAAGATTAGTAGCACCTGGTCCTGAGGTAGCCACTGCAACAGCAGGCTTACCCGTAATCCTAGCATAACCGCTGGCAGCATGACCTGCATTTGCTTCATGTCGTACTAAAATATGCTGTATTTTGCTATTATATATTTCATCATAAAACGGGCAGATAGCAGCACCGGGATAGCCAAAAATCTTCGTTATTCCCTCAGCCTCAAGGCATTTTACCATCGCCCTTGCAACTGTCATTTTTTCCTTGCTCATAATCACCTTTAAAAGCCTATGACGTATTGTACAAATTTCTATACTCTTTATTATACCATTTGCTGAAAAAAAGTCAAGCAAATATTGAAAATCAAATATCATTCAACAGTTATTTCTAAAGCTTTAAAAGCTTGCCTTAAATTTGCTACACCTATAATATTTATTCCATAGTCTACATCCTTGCTTAGTTGTTTTAAACCCTGCTTAGGAACAATGACTCTTTTAAATCCTAGTCTTGCCCCCTCATTTATTCGTTCAACAATATGATTTACATTTCTTATTTCTCCGCCAAGACCTATTTCTCCAAAGACAATTGTATGCTCATCAATCAGCTTATCAGTAAGTCCCGAAAAAAGTGACATGGCTATTGATAAATCAGTGGCAGGTTCATCAAGCTTTAAGCCTCCTACAACATTTATGTAAACGTCAAAACCTCCAAAGCTAAGCCCAACACGTTTTTCAAGAACGGCTAATATCATATTAAGCCGATTAAAATCGAATCCATTAGCCACACGTCTAGGTGTGCCAAATCCTGATTTTGTAACAAGTGCTTGTATTTCAGCTAAAATAGGTCTTGTTCCCTCCATGCTGCAAACAACGCTAGAACCCGAAACGCCAATAGGTCTGCCCGAAAGCATCATAGCAGAGGGATTTTGCACTTCCTTCAGTCCCTTATCACTCATTTCAAAGACGCCTATTTCATTCGTAGAGCCAAACCTATTTTTAACACTCCTTAAAATACGGTAGGACAGCTGTCTATCCCCTTCAAAATAAAGAACAGTATCTACTATATGCTCTAAAATCTTAGGGCCTGCTATTCCTCCATCCTTATTCACATGACCAATAATAAATATGGGAATATCCATAGTTTTTGCAAGCTTCATAAAACGGCTTGTACATTCCCTTACCTGAACGATACTACCAGGAGAAGATGAAATTTCAGAAAGCTCCATAGTCTGAATTGAGTCTATTACCAAAATCTCAGGCTTATGCTTTTTAACTGCTTGAACAATTAAATCTGCATTTGTATTTGATGCTAAAAACAACTTGTCAGTATGAATATCAAGCCTATCCGCCCTAAGTTTAATTTGCTTTTCACTTTCCTCACCTGAAACATAAAGGATAGTAAGCTCTTGACCTAAGTATTTACAAATTTGAAGCATAAGAGTTGATTTTCCTATTCCCGGATCACCGCCCAAAAGAACTAAAGAACCTTTTACCAGTCCTCCTCCAAGCACTCTATTTAACTCTCTAATTCCTGTATCATATCTATGCTCATCTATATATTCTATTTCAGATAAGGAAGAATAATCAAATTCACTCGCACGTAAAGAAACCGCTGTCTTGCCCTCAACAACAGTTTCTTCAAGAGTATTCCATTCTCCGCAGGACTGGCATCTGCCATTCCATTTTAAATGCTCATGCCCACAGCTAGAGCATATATATCTGATTTTAGGTTTTGCCATTTTAAAACATCCTTTTTAAGTTGTAGCACTTGTGTTAGCAGAAGAGGAGATTTCTTCAGTGCTATTATTTTGATTATCCATTTGCTTTTGATTAATATAATCAGTTATTCCACAAAAAATTGTAAAGGCTACTTTCTGCTGATATTCTTCACTCGATAGCTTTTTTTCGTCCTCAGCATTGGATAAAAAACCACATTCTATGAGCAAAGCAGGGATTTCAGTAGTTTTAAACAAATACAGCTCATCACCCGAAAGCTTTATTTCCCTGTCATTATCAGGCTGAATAAGCTTAAACCTCTTTTGCATGATTCTTGCCAGTTTCATATTATCTGGATTTTTATCAGTATAGAACATCTGTGCCCCGAAATATTGAGGCTGAGTAAATTTATTTTGATGAATAGAGAAAAAGATTGCATTGGGATAAGTATTTATTATAGCAAGCCTATTTCTCATGTCCGATTTTTTTTGTTCTCCGACACCTTCTATATTAGAATCGTGAATTGAACTATCATCACTTCTTGTAAGAATAACCTCGTACCCTGAAAATTCAAGCAAGCTTTCTAATTTTTTAACTATTGATAAATTTATGTCCTTTTCCAACACGCCGCTTATACCAACAGCACCAGAATCCATACCGCCATGCCCGGCATCTAAAACAACTACTTGTTTTGAGCTGGGATTATTACCGACATAGATATTATTTCCTGCATAATTAGAAAATACAATCAGCAAGGCTAAGCAGCCCAGCATTACAGCGGTATAGCGTATTGAATATTTATTAAGCTTCATATAGATACCTGCCTTAATTTAATAGTTATCAAATAATATGAAGCTGTCCATAAAAATATGCTACTTGTACATAATTTTATCCTGATTTAATTTATCATTAAAGCCTACATAAAATCCTATTTTTGCAAACACAGGTATAAACATATAATAAACAATAAAATACAAAGGAGCAATAGGCGAAAGTAAGATTATAGAGCTTCCATTTTCAGGCACTAAAAGTAAAATCCATGAATAAATAGGTCCACAAATTAATTTAAAAATCATGAAATAAGATTCCGATGGCTGTGCAATTCTTGAAAACAGTAAAATTAAGCTTGGCAGCGACGCAATCAAAGCCATAATAACACCGATAGAAAGCCAATAATTTCTCTCCTGCTCATCTTTATGCCTGATTAAATATTTTCTTTGCTGCTGACCATCTTTCCAAGCAACTGTAAAAATTAGAGAAAAATAAATTATCGCTGTAAATACTACAAGAATAATTTTCATTGTAGGTGCAAAATATCCCCCTAAAAAAGGTGCAGATGCTACTGTCATAACAGTACAAAGCGCACTGGCAAACAATAAATAAAGCACACCGCTTAAAAGAGTTTTAAAATAAGATTTTCTTTGCATAACTACTCACTTTCATCAAATAATAAATAAAAAAGAATGGAGTAAAAATATGAAAAACAAAAAAACTGAAAACAAAAGAATTGTTAAAGGAAACGAAACAATTTTCCCACAAAGAAACAGGGTTACACCAATGTTTCTTGATAATTTAATCACTTCAAATAAAACTACTTCAAAAGGAAATGTAGTAAGTACTAATACAGAAAATGTAGCACTAGCCAAAAAAGAAGTGGATAGCAATCATAAATAATATTTGTACTTGCACCGGTGATATAGATTATTATAAGCGTAAAACATTTAGTGATGCTTTTTAAGGTGAATTTGTTTTCCCTAAAACAGATTCTTTTTCTGCTTATTTATTTATCACATTTCCACTAGAAATATTTTTTAGTACTTCTAATGCCCTCTCCCTGTTTTCAACAGCGGTATCAGAATTATTTCCTTTCATTCCTGTATTTTTATTGCGAACAGCAAAATACAAGCTATTTTCTGCTTCCCAGTCAATCTCTTTCGAAAAATCTATATCAAAAATACTAATCGTCCTATTATCATTAGATAATTTATCAAAATTTATTTCATCGCTAAGGTCGGTAAGATATTCCTGCGAGCTTGTAAGCTCATCCATTATAGCCAAAGCTTCCCCATCAACAAGGTATAGCTGTCCTGTTTGATCATTTAATTCGGCTAAAAATTTCGTCTGTCCAGCTGTAAATAAGTCTGCAGCTTGATTTTTATTTACATTTATAAAAAATACTTCAGCATGAATATTGTTATCTTCATTAAAATCGGGAAGATATTTTTCAATAGCAAGCTCAACAGCTTCCGTCTTAAGATAATATCCATTATTTTCTTCATCTGCACTGATGAAAATAACACGTATATCAGATTTTTCACGAGAAACAGCATCATAAACCATATAAATGCAAAGTGCTAGGATTATAGCACCTACAATAAAAAACCATTTTGTATAGTATAAATAATTTAATACAGCTGAAAAGCCCGTAGGCTTTGTATATCTAGGCTCTTTTTCTTCAGAAATTATTTTTTCAGTATCGTGATCATTAATACCCTGCTTTGCCTTTAGCAGAGCAACCTTTTCTTGATAACGCTGTTTTTCTTCATTATCAGGCATAATTTTCTCCTTGCTTTCTTACCTTTTGTATATAAATTATTAGATATTATAGCATAAAAATGTTTTAAAATCAACTGAAATAAATTTACTATTGCTTATTAAAATTCTTTTTATAAATATAGCAAAATAATTATTGCTTTAGTTCAAAAAAACAAAAAAACTGTGCGTAAAATGCACAGTTTTATTAAACCTTATTTAATAAGGATTGAATCAAAGCGACTTCATCTATAAGCCGAGTTCTGTCGTGTACGATTATCTATCTTGGCAATATGTCGCCACATTGCTCCAGCCACCTATACAAGGACCATCGAGCAGACGGTTTTCTCCTTGAACCAAAACGGTGTTGCATCGGATAGGGTTTACATAGCAGTTTAGTCACCTAAACTCTGGTAAGCTCTTACCTCACCTTTCCACCCTTACCTTTTAAAAAGGCGGTATATCTCTGTTGCACTAGCCCTAAGGTCGCCCTCGGTTGACGTTATCAACTATCCTGCTCTTTGATGCTCGGACTTTCCTCAGCGTAAAACGCCGCAATCATACAATGAAGTCGCAAAAAACAATTAAGTGGTTATAGTATAATACATAACCACTTAATTGTCAATAGGAAATATATAAAACTATGAAAAAAGAGGAGCTAATTTTGACCGTAATAAGCATTTTTTCCATGCTTTCGTAAATAATGCTTATCAAGTAGATTTTGATTCATTGGTATTACTTTGGGAGAAAGCAAAAGCGTATTTAATGCCATAGCTGCAACTTCCTCTAACACAACTGCATTATGAACAGCATTATCAGCATTACTCCCCCAAACAAAAGGTGCGTGATTTGCAACAAGCACTGCCGGAATAGTATCATAATTTTTACAACATTCCACAATAACTTTACCTGTTTGAAGCTCATATTCACCTTTTATTTCAGCTTCTGTCATATCCCTTGTACATGGTATTTCGCCATAAAAATAATCACCATGAGTAGTACCAAGAGCAGGTATTGCCCTTTTAGCCTGAGAAAAAATCGTTGCATATCTGCTGTGCGTATGAACAATTCCTCCTATATTTTTAAAGCATCTATACAGCTCTAAATGCGTAGGAGCATCACTTGAAGGCTTTAATTTTCCCTCAACTATATTACCATCTAAATCTAAAACAACTATATCTTCAACTGTCATTTTATCGTATTCAACACCACTGGGCTTAATAGCAACAAGTCCGGTATCCTTATCATATTCGCTGACATTACCCCAAGTAAATGTAACAAGCCCGTACTTAGGCAGCTTTAAATTAGCATTAAGGACACGTCTTTTTAATTTTTTAATTTCCATATAATATCACCCATTAAAAGTTCTTTTTCCAATAATACAGGGGTTGTATCATCATTTATATTTACAAATTCTATATCCATTATTCTAGCAAAATCACGTAAAATTTCAGAATCAATATCATGTGATAACACTGTATGATGAGCCCCTCCTGCTGTTATCCAACATTCAGCACCTGTGCTTAAATTAGGTGAAGGCTTCCACATAACTCTTGCAACTGGAAGATTAGGCATTGTCTGTGTAGGCTTTACACATTCAATTTCTTGAGTAATCATGCGCATCCTACCACCAATATCAATCAATGAGGTGACAACTGCTTTTCCAGCCCTGCCTTCAAAAACAAGCCTTGCCGGTGGCTCCTTACCACCTATTCCTAGATGATGCACCTCAATTCTTGGCTTATTTTCAGCCACAGAAGGACAGACTTCAAGCATATGAGAACCTAATATTAAGCCATTCTTAAAGTCATAGGTATAATCCTCCATAAAGGTTGTTGAGCCATCGGGATACATTGATTTAATAATTGCAGTCATTCCGGCAGTTTTCCAATCACCTTCGCCGCCATATCCGTAGCCCTTAGCCATTAAATGCTGTGTAGCAAGCCCAGGAAGCTGCCTCATGCCATGTAAATCCTCAAAGGTATTTGTAAATGCCTTTGCTCCAACCTTTTTTAGGATTTTCTCAATAGCAATCTCTTCCCTCGCCTGATATTCAATAACTTCAATATCTTTTTTGTCAAAATCATACAAATCAAAATATTCTTCTACCAAAGAATCTATTTCTTCATCACTAACCTTATCCATTTCATTTACAAGGTCACCAACAGCCCATGTATTAACCTGCCATCCAAGCTTTATTTGAGTTTCAACCTTATCACCTTCAGTTACAGCTACTTCACGCATATTATCGCCAAATCTGACAATTTTCAAATCCTTACTGAAAGCAACTCCAATAGCAGCACGCTGCCAATTAGCAATACGTTTCCATACATTTTCATCTTTCCAATAGCCTGAAATAATCTTTCTGGGTATACGCATCCTAGCACCGATAAATCCATGCTCTCTATCACCATGTGCTGATTGGTGCAAATTCATATAATCCATATCAATTTCTTCATTTGGAATAACTTCATTAAATTGAGTATGAAAATGCAGCCAAGGTTTTTGTAGCTTTGCTAAGCCGTTAATCCACATTTTTGAAGGTGAAAATGTATGACAGAATGTAATAATTCCTGCACATTCATCGTCAAAATTAGCCTGTTTGATAACGTTTTCTATCTCCGTTGCTGTCTTAACAGTGCTTTTATACTCCACCTTCCATGGCAGCCTCATTCCGTCAACAATTTTTCTAGCGTCAATTTCAACCTGCTTAAGAGTTTCTTCACCATACAAAAATTGTGAACCTGCAATAAACCAAAAGTTCATAATATGCCTCCTTAAAAACTAATTTATATTATGCGAAACAGCACTTCTTTCAACTGCTAATCCCTGCTTATATTTTTCCATATATTTATCAAAGCCTTTGACATCCGTTTTATATGGGTTAAGCGTCAAACCCTTTTGCATAGCAAAAACCTTACTCTGCAAAAATTCTTCCAGTGTTTCATCCTTGTCACTTCTAGCAGAATATGCCGCTAGCAAAGCTATCCCCCAAGCACCACCTTCACCAGCCGATTGCATAACTGTAACAGGAACCTCAAGTGAAGCTGATAAAAACCTTTGCCCTGTAATAGGAGATTTAAAAAGTCCGCCATGAGCCAGCATATTCTCAATTTTAACATTTTCTTGCTTTAATAGTATATCCATGCCTATTTTTAATGTTGCCAAGCAAGAATAAATTAAACTTCTCATGATATTTGAAGCATTAAAATCAGATTTAGCACCATGAATCATTAAAGGCACGCCATCTGTAAACCCGGTAACAGGCTCGCCAGAGTGATAGTTGTAAATAATTATGTCAGAACAATCAGCAGCACTGCTTAAAGCTATATCATATAGCTTGTCATAAAGAATGTTTTTTGGCAAATCGAAGCCCATAGTCTTTAAAAAATCATGATACATATTAACCCATACATCAAGCTCCGTTGTGCAATTATTACAATGAACCATAGCAACTGGACTTCCACTAGGAGTAGCTACAATATCTATTTCCTCATGCATTGTTGAGAGGTCATTTTCCAGCACTACCATAGCAAAAATAGATGTACCCGCTGAAACATTTCCAGTTTTGGGGGCTATGCTATTTGTCGCTACCATTCCTGTTTCAGCATCACCCTCAGGAGGACAAAAAGGGATACCAGACTTTAAAATCCCTGTCGTATCAAGCAATTCAGCACCTTTTTCGGTTAAATTTCCTGCGAAATATCCAGCCGGAATAATTTTAGGTAAAATATCCTTCAAACGCCAGCCTAAACTACTTTCTTTAACTAATTCTTCAAAGGATGAAATCATTTCTAAATTATAATCCTGATTTTTCCAATCAATTGGAAACATTCCCGACGCATCACCTATGCCCAAAACCTTTTCACCGGTTAAAAGCCAATGAACATAGCCAGCTAAGGTGGTAATAAAGCTAATTTTGCCAATATGCTCTTCTTTATTTAATATAGCTTGATATAAATGAGCAATGCTCCATCTTTGAGGAATATTATAGTTAAAGGTTTTTGATAATATTTCAGCCGCTTGCCCTGTTGTTGTATTTCTCCATGTTCTAAAAGGAGTAAGCAGATTATCTTCTTTATCGAAAGCCAAATACCCGTGCATCATTGCAGAAATGCCTATTGAAGCGAATTTATTTATATAAATTCCATACTTTGAATAAACCTTTTGTGATAAAGATTTATAACATTCCTGCAAGCCTTCCTTTATATCTTCAACTCCATAGGTCCATATACCATTTTCAAGCTTATTTTCCCAGCTATAAGACCCCGATGCAATCGGCAAAAAATCTTCTCCCACAATAACAGCCTTGATTCTAGTCGAACCCAGCTCAATCCCCAACGAAGTTTTTCCCTCTTGTATCTGACTAACTATATTCATAATACATTACTCCTTAGTATTTACAACATTTTTTAATACGTTCTTAGCCCTACTTTTATTTTTACGTGAAATAACAATACTCTGAATAATTAAGAATAAGCATAGCATTGCAGCTATTGTAATACCAGTCCACCACGCTTGGTCAAGTCCTACTGTTGAAACAATGTTTTGTATGGTACTTAGTGAAAGCAC
>JAAYSD010000116.1 GCA_012518465.1 Clostridiales bacterium | reverse complement strand
TAGGCTATGCAGTACTAGAAGGTTTTAAATATAAGTACAAGTCTAAGAGCGATAGAAAGCTTCGGCGGCAGTTAGATATTTTATATGGAGAAAAATATGCAGAATACTATTTAAGAGTAATTCATTCTCAGCAAATTACATTAGCTTTTACTCTATTTGTATTTTCATTCCCTCTTTATGGATTAACCTCAGAGGTACTTGCTTTAATTATTGGATTTGTTTTTGCAGGTTTATCTTATTATTATTTTGGTACTATTACAAAGAAAAGAATAATGGATCGGTCTGATGAATTATTGCATGATTTTTCTGAAGTGGTTTCAAAATTAGCTTTGCTTACAAATGCAGGCATGATTTTGCGTGAAGCATGGGAAGAAGTTGCTTACGCTGGCTCTACTTTGATATATCAAGAAATGCAGACAGCTGTAAATGAAATGAATAATGGAGTGCCTGAAATAGATGCGATTTTTAATTTTGGATCAAGATGTGTTATTCCCGAAATTAAAAAGTTTACATCAACCATTATTCAAGGTATTACAAAAGGGAACCGTGAGCTAAGTGAAATGCTGCATCAACAAAGTAAGGAGGTATGGCAGCTTAAAAAACAGCTAGTAAGACGTGAGGGTGAAAAAGCTGCAAGTAAACTGCTAATTCCTATCAGTATTATGTTTTTAGGAATTTTGCTAATGATACTAGTTCCTGTTTTTACAAATCTCGGCACTTAAAACGGCTTTAATATATAGTTTTATATACATAAAGTAATACATATAGAAAGGGGGAGAGCATTATGTTTTTACAAAATATGATGATGTTAGGTAGTGTTGCGAAGTTAAGATTAAGAGAATTATTTTCTGAAGAAAAGGGCGAAGTAAATATCGTTGCAATAGTAGTTCTAATTGGCATTGCAGTCCTTCTCGCTTTGATTTTTAAAGATCAGATAGCGAATTTGTTAAGTACTTTGTTTAATACTATCACAGAGAATGCTAATAGCGCTGTTGGTGGTTCTTAATCCAACATATCGGGTGCTTAAAGGGATGCAAATAATAATATTTAGCATCCCTAAGTACCGACTATTATTTGGAAAGGACTATAAAGATGTTAGGGATTGATAAAGATGAATTAAAAAAACAAAATGGTGCTGTGCAGATAGTTGAGGCTGCTTTCGTATTTCCTATTATGTTTATAATTCTTTTCTTTCTTATATATATGGGAAATGCTTTTTATATTAAAGCTCAGGTAGAATCAGTTGTTGAAACAAGGGCATTAGAAGGAGCTGGTTATTGTGCGGATCCAATTTTGCAGACAATAAAGGGAAGCGGCTCTATACCGAGTCTAAAGGACTTGGAAACAGAGCCATATAGATATATATTTGGTGGAATGAATGAAATTGAAAAGAAAATAGCCTCTTCAGTAGAGGGTGATATAGAAGGAAAGTCAATGTCATTCTTTAAAAATATGAAGCCTGATTTAAAAACATCAAAATCAGATATTGCTAAATTTAATAATTATGTAGTATATTCTACATTTTCGGTTGAAGTTAAGTATGCTATTAAATTTCCTATTAGATTTTTGGGTGAAAAAACACCTACAATTTTGAATATTAGTTCTAGGGCTGAAGTTCCTGTTGGTGATACAGCTGAATTTATACGAAATACAGATATGGTTGTAGATTTGTTTCATGGGAGCAAGGTTAGCCAAGCTATCTCTGATGTATTTGGTAAAATAAATGACTTTATTTCGACTTTTGCTAATAAATAATGAGGTGGATAAATGAGATTTTTTTATAAAACAAAAGGGGCAGTATCAATATTCTTGGTTATTATTCTTGTTCCTATGTTGACTGTATCATCATTGTTTGTAGATGCTGGTAAGGTTAAAATTGCTAAGGGTGTTAGTGAATCTGCAGGCGATTTAGCTTTAAATACTGCATTAACTGATTATGATACGGTACTTAAGGATATGTACGGACTGTTTGCAACGTCTCAAGATACTAAAGAATTATTTGAAAAATTAGAGGGTTATTATAGGAGCTGTATTGTATCTTCTGGAGTTAATGATGATGATAGTGATGAATATGTGAAAATGATAATGGAAAGCTTAGGTGAGCTATCTACTGAAGAATCAACCTCAGATATTCTAAATTTACAGTTAGCTGAATTTTCTGTAAAAAAGATGGAGGATGCTAATCTTTCTAACCCAGTTTTATTTAAAAAGCAAATAATTGATTTTATGAAATATCGTGCTCCAATTAACACCGGACTCAGCTTTCTTAGTTCTTTGCAGAGCTTTGTAAATTTAGGCAAGGAGACGGAGCTTGTTGATAAAAGGAAAGATTATTATGAGGCTCAACAGAGTGTTATGGAAAATGCTCAAAAAGCGTGGGAAGCCTTTAATAATTATAACAAGAATGATTTTATAAGTGATTCTAATTATTTTAAAAACATGAAAAATGATTTGGATTCATATAAAAATCAATATTATCAAGACATACATAAAAATACTATTAAAAATTTGTATGATACTCAAGATTATGATGAATTTACTGCTAAAGCCTTAATATTTAAAGAGGAAAAGGTAAAGTATAAAGACGAAGAAGAAATATCAGTAATTATGCTTTATACGAATAATGAAGAAACTAATAGAAAACTTTGTTATACAGAATTAAATAATTTTTCTGATGCGAATAAAGCAAGTGCCAAAGCTTTGGAAAATGTACTTATAAATGTATATAATTCATATAATAATTTAATAGAAAGCAAGAAAGACTTACTTGATAGTGATGATAAAACTTATGGCTTGCAGTTTATCGTAAAGACAAATAGAAGTGGTGTTTATGACGATTATGTTAAAGCTGTGGAAAATTATTATCTTGATTATCAACGTCTTTTAAATGCTTTTGAATTTAAAGCTGAAAAAACAGATGATGATAAAGTAGAAGATACTGTGGCAAAGCTTTGGGGAAATGTTGAAAAAAGCTACAATGGATTTAAATCAGATATAGATAAACAATTTAATGACTTTGTAAAAGGATTTAATGAAAATCACAAAAAAATAAATAATGAGCTTGAAAAGTTTAGAAATACAATTGGGGATAAAACCTCAACTGATTCAACTGATAAGAAAATTAAAGAAATTTCTGAAAAAATCGTTTCGTATAAAACTACATTAGAAAATGCTAAAGCAAAGCTTGAGGAAGCTAAAGAGTATTTAGGATATGTTTTAGACGGAGTTAAAGATGGCGGCACTCTTGATTCAAAGAAGAATGAATGGGAAAAGGTGGCTAATTCATCTTCTTTGGATAATAGCTCTATGGCTAAGCAGGACAGAGCCGAGCTTAAAGATTTGGGAAGCCAGTTTAAGGCTGAAGAAGTTCAGAAATTAATTACAAGATGTGAAAATATTATTTCTGGTTTTGATAATTTGATAAAGGAGATTGATAAGTATAAGTATGGAGGAAAATTTTTAGGTGATATAAAGGATTATGATAGCTTTAAAAATATTTTAAAAAGTAAATATGGTGATAGTAAGCTTAAAAATATTCCTTATAATGAAAATGACTTGGATAATAAAATCAAAGAGTGGTGGGATAATGGTGTTTTCACTTCGGGTAATGTAAATGTGTCGTGGACTTCGTCGCAGGAATCTCAGGTTAATTTTAGATTTGAGCCAAAATTAAATTTCTATAAATATTTATATACCCATTTTCATAAGTCAGTTTTTGACCCTAACGCAAAGGAGGAGGATAATGAATCAGCAACAAAAAATCAAGAACAGGAGGATATTTATAATGATACGAAAGCAGCTTTAAGTGAAGGTGCGAAAGATTCTGCTGATACTTCACAGACAATTAAAGCAGAAAATGAAATTGTTGGTCAGTCCAATTTACCGTCTGAAAACTTTAAATCTTCTACTGCCAGCACATCAAAGGTAGAAACAGATAATTCTAAGGCAGCTGAAGATGCGTCAAAGTCGCTGTCATCGATGTTTTCATCCTTAGCAGAGAACATAGTCGACATGGGTACAGATTTGAGGGATAATTTGTATTATGCAGATTATGTAATGAGTATGTTTAGCTATGATACATTTGAAAAAGAGGCGAAATACAACGCACTTTCAGTAGATGAAAAAAAGAATTATACCTCAGTTAGTTCTGCTG
>JAAYSD010000115.1 GCA_012518465.1 Clostridiales bacterium | reverse complement strand
GGCACATTAAGCTCTTTTGCAATTATTTTTAAATTCCTAGTAATTTCAGATATTTCAGCTACTCTGTTATCTGTTCTTCTATTTGATTGCATAAGCTGTAAATAGTCGATTACGACAAGTCCTAAATTCTTCATTCGCCTAAGCTTAGCTTTCATAGAACCAACAGTAACAGCAGCAGAATCATCAAGATATATACTCATTTTAGAAAGAATATCAGCAGCCTCACCAATTCTTGCCCAATCCTGTCTGTTAATCTTTCCGGTTTTCATTTGGTCAGAGGTAATGGAAGCCTCACTTGAAAGCATTCTTCCGACAAGCTGTTCCTTTGACATTTCAAGGCTGAATACAGCAATTTTCTTATCATATTTTCTGGCAACATTAGTTGCCATATTCATTACAAATGACGTTTTACCCATACCTGGTCTTGCAGCTATTAGTATTAAATCACTTTTATTCAATCCAAAAATATAATTATCAAGAGCAGAAAAGCCAGTTCTAAGCCCCGTTATATTATCAGCTCCCTCAGCCTCAGACAGCTTTGAAAGCTCCTTCATTTTTTCCATAACAACGCCGCTTATATGAACAAGACCCTTGATTTCACGATTACTTCTAATATCGTAAATCTTCTGCTCGGCAAAATCAAGAAGATTTTGAGAGCTTTCGCCTGAATTTGCAGCTAAATCATATATTTCCTTAGATACTAAAATAAGCTTTCTAACAAGGTGCTTTTCCTCAACTATTTCAGCATATTTATCAACAGTAGATACACTGGGAACTACCTCCATCAGCTTGGCTAAATATTTTTTCGCCTCCTCTTGCGTTTCAAAAATATTCTGCTTCAAGCTTTGGTCTAAAACAGTAACAATATCAATTCTGCTGCCTGATAAAAACATATTCAGCATTAATGAATAAAGCTGACCATGCAGCTCCATATAAAAGGATTCAGGCTGTAATTTATCCGCTAAAATTGCCATAACCTCGCTGTCAAGCAAAACTGCACCTAGTACACTTTGCTCGGCATCAAGGTTATTCGGCATACTGATATTAGAAATATCAATAGTACCATAATTATTTATACTATTAAAATCAGCCATAATTTCCTCTTTACTCTTCAGAAACTTCTATATCAAAGCTTGCTAAAATACCTGAATATAGCTTTGCTTGTGCTGTAAATTTTCCGAAGGTTTTTATATCGCTTGTAAGAGAAATTTTCTTTTTATCAACATCACAGCCTAACTGTGATTTAATATTTTCTGAAATTTCCTTAGCAGTGACAGAGCCAAACAGCTTTCCACCCTGACCTGCTTTAGCAGTAATTTTCAGAGTCTTTCCCTCGATTTTTTGTGCAATATCCTTAGCATTTTTTATAGCTACATCAATTTTATGCTGAGCAGATGCCTTTTGTCCTTCTAAAATATTTAAGTTTTCATTTGTAGCTTCCTGTGCAAGTCCTCTTTTTATAAGAAAGTTCTGAGCATAACCGTCCTTTACTTCCTTTATTTCGCCCTTTTTACCGGTTCCTTTAACATCCTTCAATAAAATAACTTTCATAAATAACCCCTTTCTTAAATCTAAAAGCCTTATTCATTATTCCTAAAATACTCATCTATTTGCAAAATTAAATCTAATCTTGCCTTTTCCACACTAGTATCCTTAAGCAAAGCACCTGACATTGTCTGATGACCGCCTCCGCCAAATGCCTCCATAATTACCTGTACATTTATCTTCCCCATAGAACGTGCAGAAATAGCAACATCACCATTACCTGTTGAATACAGTACAAACGAAGCATTAACTCCGGTTATCCCAAGCAGCTCATCAGCAGCCTGTGGCACTACAATTCTCATATCATCAAAAACTGCATCATTTAAAGCAATGGCACAATTTTTATAAATCTCTGCTGAGGAAACAAGCTTAGTTTTCTTTTGATAGCTTTCAATCGAGCTTGCAAACAATTCACGGACTGCAATTGTATCAGCACCAAGCTTTCTCAAAAATGCTGCGGCTTCAAATGTACGAACTCCAGTTCGCATAACAAAGTTTTTAGTATCAAGAGTAATTCCTGCCAAGAGGCTTTCAGCCTCCATAGCATTTATTTCCCCTGCCTCACCAAAATGCTGTAAAAGCTCAGCCACCATTTCAGCTGCTGAAGAGGCAAATGGCTCATGAAAAAAGATAATCGCATTATCAATATGCGTAACCATTTTCCTATGATGATCTATTACCACCACTTTTTTTGCATGCTTATATAAAACTTTGTCTTCAATAATTTCAGGATTGTGTGTATCAACAATTATTAGCAGAGAATCATCAGTAAAACTGCTTCTAGCTTCACTTGGATGAATAAACTGCTTAGCACTTTCAGTGCCATTGAATCTATCAATAAGTGAGGTAGCAAGATTTTTTGACTTATCAACAACTATGTAAGACTGCTTTCCCATTCGTCTTGCTGCACTGGAAATACCTATTGCAGAACCTATACTGTCTAAATCTCCATAGCTATGCCCCATTATATATACTTTATCAGCTTGTTTAATCAAATCCTTAAGCGTGTGGGCAATAACCCTCGTCCTAACCTTTGTATGCCTTTCAACACCCTTTGATAAGCCACCAAAGAAAACAAAGCCGTTCTCAGTCTTTACAGCAGCTTGATCTCCGCCTCTTCCCAGAGCCATATCAAGTGCCTGTTTAGCAAATTTCTCACTTTCAGAAATGCTATTTGCAGTTCTTCCTATACCAATGGATAAAGTAACTGTGATTTTGTCCTTAATAATTATTTCCCTAGCCTTATCAAGAATCTTAACTCGTGTGTCAAGCAAGGAAATAATATGCCTTTCCTCAACTATTACAAGGAATCGAGAGCTGCTCATCTTTCTTAAAACACCTGAAGTCTGTGCAATATAATCTTCAAGCAATTTGTCAATTTGAACGGAGATATAAGCTTTTTCACTTTCACGGCTAGTGTTCATCAGTTCATCAAAATTATCAATAACAACAAGCATAACAACGGGTTTTGAAAGCTCATGCTCTTTTTGCAGCTTTCGATATTCCGTTACGTCTTCAAAATATATTAAAAATAAATCATTAACATCATTTAATTCCGGTCTGCGTACATGAATATCGTAAAACCTACCACCATAGCATATTTCCTGAACACCGTTTTTTAATAAGCTGTCAAGGCTTTCCTTAGTGATATAATCAAGTCCGTTTGTATATGCATCTACTTCAAAAAAATTCTTTGCAAAAATAGCATTATTCCATACGATATTTCTTTCCTTATCAACAACAGCAACAGCATTAGGAAAATTATATAGTGATACACGATGAGTAGCATCAATATTATAGTCCATATATTTATAATATTGAAATGTACTGCGTGTCACCTGAATAAGCTTGCCAACAGCAAAAATTCCAATGCCCACACCAATAGGAAGTATAACCCAAAACACCTTTTGCGAAACTGTGTAGATATAGCCAATAAGGCTAAAAAGCCCTGTAATAAGCAGAGCTATTGAAATTATAAATCCACGATCACGATAAAGGTTTTTCATTATGCTACTCCTAAATTCCCGTTATTTAAATTTCCATAATAATGGGCAAAATCATAGGACTTCTCTTTGTTTTCATATAAATATAATTATTCAATTCGTCCTTTAGGCTGTTTTTTATTAAGCCATACTCTCGTATATTTCTTTTTTTACAATTTTCTAGAACCTTTTGTGCCAACTTTTTAGCATCTGAAATAAGCTCCTCAGATTCCTTAACATATACAAAGCCTCTTGAAACAATCTCAGGCCCTGATATGATATTTCCTCGCTCTCTATCCAGAGTAGCTACTACAATGAACAATCCATCCTGTGCAAGATGCTTTCTATCACGTAAAACAATAGAACCAACATCTCCAACTCCAAGCCCGTCAACCAGCACTCTCCCCGCTTGAACCTGTGTAGTCATCTTCATATCCACGCCATCAGTTTCAATAACTCGTCCTAAATCAGCAAGGAATATATTTTCCTCTGGTATACCCATTTTCTTTGCAATTTGAGCGTGTTTTTTAAGATGCTTATATTCACCATGAATAGGTATAAAAAACTTTGGCTTTGTAAGGGAAAGCATTAG
>JAAYSD010000019.1 GCA_012518465.1 Clostridiales bacterium | reverse complement strand
TTAATATAAGTATATTTTAAAGGAGAAATTTATGTCTTTGACTGTTGAAAAGCTTATGCAGCTGCTTGAAAGAGATGCTGTTGATATTTTTTCAAAGGAAGGTTTGAAGGAAAGGCTTTTAAGTGGCAAAAAGCTGAAAATAAAGCTTGGTGCCGACCCTAGCCGCCCTGACTTGCACCTTGGACACTCAGTTGTTTTGAGAAAATTAAAGCTTTTTCAAGAATTAGGTCATGAAATTGTGTTTTTAATAGGTGATTTTACCGGAATGATTGGTGACCCATCAGGTAAAAGTAAAACTAGGCAGCCTCTCACCTTTGAGCAAACAAGAAAAAATGGGCAAACATATTTAGAACAAGTGACAAAAATTCTTGACAAGGATAAGACAAAAATTGTTTATAATTCTGAATGGCTCGGTAAAATGAAATTTGCCGACGTGCTTTCACTGGCGGGTAAATATACTGTTGCACGTATTATGGAGCGTGATGATTTTGCAAAGCGTTTTGCAGAAAATCAGCCTATTGGTATGCACGAAATGTTCTATCCATTAATGCAAGGGTATGATAGCGTAGCCATTGAAGCAGATATTGAGGTGGGTGGCACTGACCAAACATTTAATTTGCTTGTAGGCAGAGAGCTGCAAAAGGACTATGGTCAAAAACCTCAGGAGGTTATTACATTTTCACTATTGCCGGGTCTTGATGGCGTGGAAAAGATGAGTAAATCTCTTGATAATTATATCGGTCTTGATGAGCCTGCCGATATTATGTTTGAAAAATGTATGAAAGTACCCGACACTTTAATTTCCGATTATTTCAGGCTGACTACTGACTTTGACCTTGATAAGGCAGAAGAGCTTATTGACAGTGATATACGCCAAGCACATTTTATATATGCTCGTGAGATAGTCAAAATGTATCATGGCGAAGAGGCTGTTGCTGACGCTGAAAAACGATATTTAGAGGTTGCCGGAGGAAAAATCCCCGATAATATAGATGTTATAAAAGTGCCAAAGGACAAGGCTAATGTCATTGATGCACTTGTTATTTCCGGCTTTTGTTCTTCAAAAAACGATGCTAGACGCACTATCCAAGGAAAAGGTTCTAAGCTTGATGGAGTCGTTATTAATGATATTTCACAAGCAGTGGAAAGTGGTCAGGTAATCAGTAAGGGCAAGAATAAATTTGCTAAAATTGAGATTGAATGAATATAAACTAGACTTAGGAAATTTTCCTAAGTCTAAAAATTATGCAAGAACTTGTGTAGGTTTAAAATGAAAATAATATCTTTAATTGATAATACTTCTGTAAATAAAAAGCTGGAAACCTCCCATGCTATTTCATTTTATGCAGAAGTTTTTGACAAAAAAATTATATTTGATACCGGCGACTCATCGGCGGTTATTTCCAATGCAAAAAAACTTGGTGTACCAGTAAAAGGACTTACTGACATTATTATTTCCCACAATCACCTTGCACATACGGGAGGCGCTGAAGCCTTTTTAAAGCAATCTCCTAAAGCAAGATTATATATGAAGGCAAATTGCGTGGATGATTTTTATATAAAAACAACTTTGGTTAAAAAAAACATCTCTTTGCCTAAAGGCTTTTTTAAAAAATTTGCTAAAAGAATGATTTTGTTTAATAACTTCACAGAAATTAGTGACAGGATTTATCTATGCTCTAATGAAAAAAATGATGAAGAGGTATTAAACCTTGATAAATCCTATCTTAGAAAATCCAATGATGAATTTGTACCCGATGACTTTAATCATGAATGCTTTGCAGTAATTTTCCCTAAGGAAAGAAAGCAGGATGGGCTTGTTATCATAACAGGATGTGCCCATCAAGGAATAAGCAACTTTGTAAATACCGTAAAATACCGTTGGTATGACATTCCTATTTTAGGCGTAATCGGTGGCTTTCATCTTATGAAAAATACTCCCTCAACCCTTAATTGCAGTGAAAAGCACGTGAAGCTGCTCGCTGAAAAGCTAAATTCATCTGCTGTAAAGCGTTTTTACACCTGCCATTGTACTGGTACGAGGGCATTTGACATTCTCGCTGATACATTGCAGTCAAAGATAACTTATTTTAGCTGTGGTGAAGAAATAAGGTTTTAAATAAATATATAGGAGCGATTTATATGAAAATTCTTTCCTTGGGTGATGTGCCTGAGCTTAAAAATTTAGCTAAAGAGAATGGCTTTACCCTTCATGTCCGTGATGCTTGTGGCGGACAAGCTTTTTCTATTAGCAAAAATAGTAATGCAGATAATGCTTTTTATCAAAAGCTTGAGGATTTCTTTTCTAAATTAAATATGGAAATAGTATTTCATGATAAGGATAAATTAAATTTTACGATAAAATAGTTTTTCACTTGATTTATTCGCCTTTATATGATACTATTTTTTTATACTATGAAAGAGGTGCTTATGAAATATACTTTCCTTGGAAAAACAAATATTAAAATTTCAAAAATAACACATGGCTGTATGGAGCTAGGTGGAGGACCTTGGGAAACACTTGACAAAAAACATAATATTGCTTTGCTAGAACAGGCTTTAGATATGGGAGTAACTTCCTTTGACACTGCTGAAATTTACGGCAATGGAAATTCTGAAAGAATTGTCGGGGAAGCATTGAAAACCAAAAGAAATGATTGCTTTATCGCTAGTAAGGTAGCACGAGAAAACCTTAAATATGATGATGTTATCAAAGCTTGTGAAAACAGCTTAAAGAATTTGCAAACTGACTATATTGACTTGCTTTACGTGCATTGGCCAAGCTATGAAGTACCAATAGAAGAAACCATGAATGCCTTTAATAAGCTAAAGTCAGACGGGAAAATTCGTGCAATCGGAGTATCAAATTTCAGCCTTGAGCAAATTAAGCAGGCTCAAAAATATGCACAAATAGACGCTCTCCAACCTGAATACAATATGCTTGAACGCTCTATCGAAAATGGATTGCTTAAGCATTGCAACGAAAATCAAATTAGCGTTTTAAGCTATAATTCAATAGCAAAGGGGATTTTGTCAGGAGCATTTCATCTATATGGCAAAGCTCTGGCTGAAGATGATTTCAGACAACAAAAGCTTGTGTTCAAACCACATAATCTAAAACTAGAGCAACCCTTGTTAAATCTTTTATCAGATATAGCAAATACCCATGAGGCAACTGTTTCTCAGATTTCCATTGCATGGGTAATTGCACAAAAAGGTATGAGCAGTGCAATCGTCGGAACTCAAAACACAAAGCATTTTGAAGAAAATATTAAGGCTGTGGATATAGAGCTATCAAATGATGAAATTAAGCAAATATCACAGTTAAGTGAAGAAATTATTTCACAATTTAAAGAATAGAACAAAAAAGCTTGCAGACAAAATGCAAGCTTTTTTATTTATTTACGTATTATTGATTTTCCGTGTTCTCTTCTTGTGGCTTTTCTGAGCCAAGATATTCTGGAAGCTCCATTCCTACCTGCTTAAAAAGCTCATTCAAAGGGGGAACAGATTTATAAAGACCACTTATAAAATTTGATGTAGCTGTTTTCCCGTCAGGAGAATTTCCACCATTATCCCATACGGTAACCTTATCAATCTGAATACCCTTAACTGCCTCAACCTGAATACGCATAAGCTCCTCAAGTTTATCTGCAATCAATAGCTTAACTGCAGAATCGGAACTTCCGCCGGCAGCACTAACAATTTCCTTAATACCCTCAGCCTGTCTGATAAGTATCTCTTGAGCACCCTTAGCCTGTGCCTCCATTTTAGCAAAGATAGCATCAGCCTCACCCCTAGCCTTACGGCGAATAACCTCTGCCTCTGCCTCTGCTGCAATTTCACGATTTTTCTTCTGAATTTCAGCATTAACAATGACATCAGCCTCTTGAGTAGCCTGCTCAAGCGACGCACGAGTAAGCTCAGCTTCTCTTTGTGCTTTATAAGCCTCTTCCTTAGCCTTTGCAGCTTGAACTGCCTCAGCAGCAGTTGCTCTCTTATTAGACTCAGCCTCAGCCTCACGGCGGGCAGCATCTGATTGAGCTACGTCAATCTTTGCAGTATTCTCACCTTGAATAGCTAATGCATTTGCAGCAGCAACCTGTACACGCTGATCACGCTCGGCATTTGCTTTACCGATTTCACCGTCACGGTGCTTTTCAGCAACTGATTTTTTAGCGTCATTAATAGCTTTTGCAGCTGCCTCTTGTCCTAATGCCTCTATATATCCTGATTCATCGGAAATATCAGTAAGATTCACATTTATTAATCTAAGACCGATTTTTTTAAGCTCAATCTCAACATTATCCGATACAGCAGATAAAAATTTATCACGGTTAGTATTAATATCCTCAATATCCATTGTAGCAATAATCAAACGCAGCTGACCAAAAATTATATCCTTAGCAAGGTCCTGAATTTCATTAAGCCTAAGACCTAGTAATCTCTCAGCAGCATTAGCCATAATAGCAGGCTCTGTCGAGATACCAACAGTAAATCTAGATGGTACGTCAACACGAATATTCTGCTTTGACAATGCGTTTTTCAAATCAACATTAATAGAAATCGGCGTTAAGTCCATATATTGGTAAGACTGTATAATCGGAACAATAAAAGCTGCTCCACCATGAATACACTTAGCCGAGCGAGGCTGTCCGCTCTTATCATTACCCACTTTACCGTAGATTACTAAAATCTTATCAGATGGACATTTGCGATACCTTGATAATATTCCTGCAACTATCGCAAATAAAAAAACAACAATTACACAAAGTAAAATTAAAACCTCTTTCATATTTCCTCCAAAATATTTATTTAAAATGGTAGAAGAACTTATCAAAAACTACTAATCAATAGATTCTACCACCAAATTATCCCCTCTAATGTCAATGACTCTGACTTCACTGCCTCTGGAAAGTGCCTTTTCTTCATCAGTCACTGCACCAAGCTCTAAAAATCTTTCATCAATAGTGATATTAACTTTTCCAAAGCCACTGCCTTTTTCCGGTATAGTAAGATAAACCTGCCCTGTTTTTCCTAGCAAATTATTCATTATAAGAGTGCCATTTTGATTTAATTTTGCAGAAGCACGAATAAGCATCGCTATTCCGACCATACATAAAAAACCTACTATCAAGCCAATAACAATTGCAATAAAGGATAGCTTACCATCAAGACCAAGACTAATAGCAGTAATTGAAACCCATCCGAACATAGCTAAAAAGACAACAACACCTTGAAATGTAAATATATTGGCTATTGCAAAATCTCCCGGTGCACTACCATCTGAAACTCCTATATCATCAACAGATGAAGAATG
>JAAYSD010000018.1 GCA_012518465.1 Clostridiales bacterium | reverse complement strand
TTTTTTGTCTTTGTTTTTTGATATGGAAAATTTGTGGCTAATATTTGTTTGAAATTATAAAAAAGTACCTAAAAGCCTTGAAATAATTGCTTTTGTATGATATAATTTATTGTTGAAATCATGTTTTTTTAATGATACTATTTGTAAAATATATTTAGGAGATTGAATAATGAAGGAACAGCTCTTAGCTATAAAGGAAAAGGCTTTGGATTCTATTGAAAACTGTACGGATATTAAAGAATGTGACGCTATCCGTATTACTTTTCTAGGGAAAAAAGGACAGCTTACTGCTATTTTAAAGCAGATGGGCAGACTTTCTGCTGAGGAAAGACCAGTAATAGGGCAAATGGCAAATGAAATTAGAACAGAGATTGAAAAAACACTTGTTGAAAAACAGGGAAGATTAAAGCTTGTTCAGATTGAAAAAAAGCTTGAGGAAGAGGCTGTTGATGTCACAGTTTCTTTAAAAGAACATAAGCTAGGAAAAGCACACCCTTTAACCCAGACTATTAATGAAATTTCGGCAATATTTGCGGGTATGGGCTATACTGTGGTTGATGGGCCGGAGATAGATACCGTGGCGAGAGTGTTTGATTTGCTTAATGCTGAGGAAAATCACCCCTCACGTGACCCTAGCGATACCTTTTATATAGATGATAATACGCTGCTAAGAACGCAGACTTCTTCAGTGCAAATAAGAGTTATGCAGGAGCAAAAGCCTCCTATTGCAATCATTAGTCCGGGCAGGGTATATAGGCGTGATGAAGTAGATGCTACTCATTCTCCTATTTTTCATCAATGTGAGGGGCTTGTAGTTGATAAGGGCTTGACATTTGGCGATTTAAAAGGAACTTTGATATATTTTGCAAAGCAATACTATGGCGAGGATATGGAGCTTAGGTTTAGACCACACCATTTCCCTTTTACTGAACCATCATGTGAGATTGACTGCCAATGCTTTAAATGTCATGGAAAAGGTTGCCCTACCTGTAAGGGAGAGGGCTGGATTGAAATTTTAGGTGCTGGCATGGTTCATCCAAATGTATTGAGAAATTGTGGAATAGATCCAGAGATATATAGTGGTTTTGCCTTTGGAATGGGTATAGAAAGGCTTACAATGTTTAAGCATGAAATTGAGGATATGAGATTGCTTTATGAGAATAATCTGAGATTTTTATCTCAATTCTAAAGTTTTAAAAATAAAAGATAAATCAAAAAGGATGTTAATATGATATTATCAATGAAATGGCTGAAAGACTATGTTAATGCCGATATGCCCATTAAAGAATTTGTTGATGGGATGACAATGTCCGGCTCAAAAGTTGAGGCTTATGAAATTCAAGGCGAAAAAATAAAGAATATTGTTGTGGGCAAGGTTGTTGACATTAAAAAGCATGAAGATTCGGATAGGCTTTGGATATGTCAGATTGATGTAGGCAAAGGGGAGAATATTCAGATTCTTACTGCTGCTCAAAATGTTTTTAAAGGAGCAATTGTTCCCGTAGCTTTGCACAAATCGACTTTAGCTGATGGTACTAAAATTACCAAAGGAAAATTAAGAGGAGAAGTAAGCAACGGTATGCTATGCTCTTTTGAAGAGCTTGGCATGACTCAAGAGGACTTTCCTTATGCAATAAAAGACGGAATCTTAATTCTTAATGAAGATCCCGATATCGAAAAAATGAGTTTAGGTATGGATATAAGAGAGGCTGTGGGCTTTAATGATACTTGTGTTGAATTTGAAATTACAAGCAATCGTCCAGACTGTCTTTCTGTTATCGGCTTAGCAAGGGAAGTTAGTGCCACCTTTGATGCTCCTGTTAGCATAAAAGAGCCAGAGTATATGGGTGTAGGTTCTAGTGCTAAGGAATATATAGATGTCGAAATTCATAATAAAAATCTATGCTCACGCTATATCGGTGCAGTTGTAAAAAATGTTAGGATTGCTCCTTCACCTAGGTGGCTGGCTCAGAGGCTTATTGCTAGTGGTATTCGCCCTATAAATAATTTTGTTGATATAACAAACTATGTAATGCTAGAATACGGACAGCCCATGCACGCTTTTGATTTAAGATATGTTAAGGGCAATAAAATTAATATAAGAAATGCAAAAAAAGGCGAGGAAATCACAATTCTTGATGGTTCTGTAATTAAGCTTGAGCCAGAATACCTTGTTATTGCTGATGAAGAAAGTCCTGTTGCAATTGCTGGAATAATGGGCGGCGAGTACAGCGGTATTATGGATGATACGCAAACAGTGGTTTTTGAGGCTGCAAGCTTTGATAAAACAAGCGTAAGGACAACTGCTGTTAAGATAAATAAAAGGACGGATGCCTCCTCAAGATTTGAAAAAGGACTTGACCCTGCAAATGCAGAAAAAGCTATGAAACGTGCATTACAGCTTGTCGAGGAATTAGGCTGTGGTGAAGTGGTTTCAGAAGTGATTGATAAAAATTATTCTGAAAGTAAGATAAACAGACTGGCTTTTGATTATCAGGCAATAAATAAGTTTTTAGGCGTTGACATTTCAAAAAAAGAACAGGTTGAGTATTTATCAAGACTTGAAATTGTATATAATGAATCTGACGACACATTAACTATCCCTAGTTTTAGAAGTGATATTGAACAGCAATGTGATATAGCTGAGGAAGTAGCAAGAATTTATGGGTACAATAAAATTCCATCTACAATGCCGGCTTTATTTACTCAGAGTAAAAAGCTGCCTGAGTTTAAGCTGAAGGAACAAATTAGCGAAGTGCTGAGGGCAAATGGTGCTTATGAGGTATCGACATATTCATTTATTTCCCCGAAAGCATATGATAAAATCAGATTAGATGAGAGAGAGCGTGAAAGCGTAAAAATTCTTAATCCCTTTGGTGAAGATAGCAGCGTTATGCGTAGGTCTGTTATTCCATCAATGCTTGATGTTATTAGTAAAAACTGCAATAGCAGAGTAATGAATGGACGGTTTTATGAAGTAGCAAGAGAATTTATTCCCACAGATGATGAATTACCTAAGGAAAAGGATATATTCTGTATAGGTTATTTTGGAGCTGATGAGGATTTTTACAGCTTAAAGGCGAGTGTCAATTCTGTGCTGAATTCTCTTTATATTGACGAGGCTGAGTATTTTACTAACAAAGATAACAAGACATTCCATACAGGAAGATGTGCGGATATTGTTGTTGATAATGATGCTATTGGAACAATGGGTGAAATTCATCCCTTAGTTGCTGAAAGCTTTGGAATTTCACAGAGAACTTATATTGCAGTATTGGATTTGGAAAAGCTATTAAAATATAAAGGTACGCAAAGAATATATAAGCCCTTGCCTAAATATCCGGCGGTGACAAGGGATTTAAGCCTTGTATGCGATGAAGAAATTACATCTGGTGAGATTATCAAGATAATTAAAGAAAATGCTGATTATCTTGAGAATGTTGAGTTGTTTGATATTTTCCGCAGTGAAAAAATAGGTGAGAATAAAAAGAGTGTTTCTTATAGCTTGATTTTGAGAAGTGATGAGGGAACATTAACGGATATTCAAGCCGACGAAAGCGTTTCAAAGGTGTTAAAAGCACTTGAAAAGATGAACATTCACTTAAGAGCTTTTTAGCTAAAGGCGTATGCTTAGGCTATTACCATATCAAAAAATACAATAACGAAAGGTAAATCAAGATGAAAAAAATCAAAAAGCTAGGTTCTGCTTTTATGGCTTTTATTATTGCTATTTCTGTGACTGCTTGTGCAGGTTCTGATTATATAGGCAAGGTTAATGGCATTGATATACGCCATGGTGTGTATTTGTACCTTACACTTGATGCTATTGCACAAGGCGAGTCAGCAGTATATGAGCAAGAAACAAGTAGCGATGAGGAAAGCTCTGACACAGAAACAAGTACCGAGGAAAAATCTTTTTTTGACAAGAGCATTGGCGAAAAATCTACACTTGATTGGGTAAATGAAAAGGTAGATGAAAATTTATTGCAATATGCTGCCGTTGAAAGTGAATTTGAAAGGCTTGGACTAACACTTGATGAGGATGATGAGCAGCTGATTAAGGATACTGTTAAATCTACTTGGGAAAGCGAATATTATTATGAACAATATGGTATAACCTTTAGTCAGGTTTTTGCAGATCAAGGTATTACTACAAAGGGTGATTATTATGAAAAGCAAGGTATATCCGAGCAGTCTTATAAAGCAATAATCACTAATTCTCAGAAAAGGCAAAAGCTATTTAGCTATTATTACGCTGAGGGTGGCGAAAAGGCAGTTTCAGCAGAGGACAAGCTTAGCTATTTTAAGGAAAACTTTGTCAGGGTGAAATATATTGCTATGAACCCTGATAATCAAAATCTCGATGATGATGAAAAGGCTTTGGAGGCTACAAAAAAACAAGCTGAAGAGCTTGTAAAAAAATTAACGGACGGTGAAAAATTCTCCGTCGTCAGTGAAGAGTATGATGAATGGGTAGCTAAGCAGAGTGAAAGCGACGATTCCTCAAGCTCATCAAGTTCTTCAAGCACCAGTGATGATTCCTCGGTGAAAACAGAAGATGATTATGATGTGCTTATTAGTAAGGAAACAACAAGCTTCACTGAAGAATTTATTGAAAAAATATTTAGTATGCCTGAAACAGCAGAGCCAGAAATTGTTGAAGAAAACGGCTATGTTATGATAGTCTTGCGTGAGGATATTTCCAAGAGAACGGACTGGATTGAAACATATGATGAAAATATTTTGATAGAGCTGAAAAATGATGAATTTACTGAATATTTAGATACATCAGCTAAGGATTATTCCATTGATATCAGTGATAGTAATAGGAAAAAGTACGCTCCAAATAAAATCAAAACAGTAGAGATAAGCCAGTAAATCTTGCGAATTTTCCCTCTTGTATACCGCTTAAAGGCAAATTCTTTTGATGTTTTGAGAGAGGGTTTTAAAAAGTGTGTTTTACAATAATACTCTGCATTAAGTTTTAAAAGTCGCTTTAAGCGACTTTTAATTTTGCTTATTTTAGGTTGAAGAAATATGAATTTCATGATATAATAATCGTAACCGATTATTATAAACCTATGCCCAACGGCTCGTCGCCGACCATGTCACCGACAACCGCCTTTTGATGGGCAATTATATCATGAAACAAAGTTTCATGATATAATA
>JAAYSD010000017.1 GCA_012518465.1 Clostridiales bacterium | reverse complement strand
TTGTTTTAATAAGTTTAATTAGTTTTTATTTTTTTATTCTTTGGTGTAAATGCCATTTTAATTATTTTTATCAGCTTTATTCTGTCGCCGGTATGCAGAATCAGTGTTTCATATACTTTTGTAACCACAAGTGCAAATAGCAGTACACAAATTGCTAAGAATGCAATTGCCAATAAAGCCTGAGGTATGCTTAGGTATCCCATCAGTATGCCTGAGGGCAGAGCGAATGGTGATGATATAGGTAAATACCATGATACCCATTGTAAGGTAGTTGCTTTTATATTTTCTGCGTCGCTGAAAATACCTGATGAGAAATAAGCTAAATAAAATCCTAAAATACCGATTAATACTAATGGCTGATTAGCTTGTGCCAAATCCTCAAGTCTGCTTATACTAGCACCTATAATAGCAGAGATTAAAGCAAAGAAGAAAAATCCTAAAATAAACACAACAATAACCATTATAATGCTAAGAGGGTTTAAGTTGGTGAATGTTTCTGATATTGCCGATGTAATTTCAGTTTGAATATCATCGGGTACATTTGCAGTTATTTCCGATATATTAGGAGTGGGTGCAATATCTTTTACCACACTTCCAGATATAAAGAAAGTTAAAGCAACAGTGATACCTATTGTTATTACTTGGAATAAAGCGACTAGCCCCATGGCCAGCACTTTTCCGACAACAACAGCCAGAGGCCTTATTGAAGTGAGCAAAAGCTCCATAACCTTTGAGGTCTTTTCAGTGGCAATTGACTGAGCTACCATTTGCCCATAAGTAAAGATGAGCATAAATAGTGCCACTGAAATAATCATAGGAAGTAGGGTACTCATTACAAGAGCGCCTTCAGACTTTTGCTTGCCGGCAATATATGAGTTTATATTAATAGATGAGTCGGCAAACTCAATTTGCTCTTCAGTTAAGCCTAGTGTAGAATATTTAAATTCTTTAAAATCAGTACTTAGATTATATAAAAGAAAGTCGCTGTCATCTTCTGTAATAATGCTTTCGCTGTAAGGTCTATAAGCTTTTATGTAAAAGCTGCCGCTTTCATCTCTTGAAAGGGTAATGAGAAGTTCAGCCTTTTCACTTACTTCAATATCTTTAATAAGCTCATCTTTGCCTTTGTCAGAAATAACAAATTCTATATTATTTTCTTGTGCAAATTTTTTGTAATCATACGCAGGTGAAATATCAGTTTCATCATACCAATATACCTTTTTTATTACGCTGCTTTGTTCGTCCTGTCCTTCAGTGCTATTGGAAATATCTCCGACAGATGTGCTGCTTGTATCATCGTCTGAAAATACTGTGGGAAGAATCATGCTTGCTGCGAGTATTCCATTTATAATCAAGATAGTTAAAATAGTACTGAAAATAAAGGATTTTGTTTTTACCAGCTGAATAAATGAGAATTTTAAAACCTTACCCCAACCTCTAATTTTCATTACTTTCACCTACCTTTTCAATAAATATTTCGTTTAACGACGGCTCTCTTAATTCGTATTTAATAAGTGGTATATTATTTTGGATAATGGAATTTAACAGATTCATTGCTTGCTGCTCACTATCAACCTTAAATTCCATTCCGTTAGGTCCTCTGTTTGTGCAATTTAATCCCTGCTCCTGCACAAGAGCGGTAATATCACCTTCACACTTGATATTTAGCATTACTCTACCATAGGATTTTTTAATTGCATTAAGATTGCCTTGAATAATGGTTTGTCCTTTATTCATTATTACAATATTTTCACAGAACTCTTCAACAATGGGCATCTGATGGCTAGACATGATTATATATTTTTTTCTCTCAATCTGCTCTCTGATAACGCTTTTAAAAAGCTCGGCATTAACAGGGTCTAAGCCACTCAAAGGCTCATCAAGGATTAAAAGCTTAGGGTCGGCTATTAATGCGGCAATAAGCTGTATTTTCTGTTGATTTCCTTTTGAAAGCTGCTCGGCACGTTTTACCTTGTATTCATCTACCTTAAGCCTTTGAAACCAGTAATCTATGGATTTTTTAGCATCCTCTTTTTTCAAGCCCTTAAGTTCAGAAAAGTATATCAGCTGATCCATTATCTTGTATTTAGGATAAAGTCCTCTTTCTTCAGCAAGATAACCTATTCTTTCGTGAGAATCGATTACATTTTTATCATTCCATGTAATCTTTCCACTATCTATACTAAGCATACCAAGAATTGCACGTATAGCTGTTGATTTACCTGCACCATTTGTACCTAATAAAGCAAAAACACCGGGTTTATCAAAAACAAAGCTCAAATTATTTACAGCTTTGTAGTCGCCATATGATTTTACTATGTTTTCTACTACTAGCGACATATTTCCCTCCTTAAAAAATAATATATTTCCAAAAACATGATATTGCCATTTTACTATATAATTAAAATAAAATCAAGCCTTTGATTAATTAAATTATATAATGCATGTTTAAAAATTCCTTAGGGAAAAAATAAAGAAAAAATAAAGTTTATAATAAAAAAATGCAGAAAATTAAAGCTCTATTTTGTATAAAATCACGATTGATTTTTGTGCTTAATGTACGATATAATAAATACAAGTGCAAATCCATTAATAACCGTTACTATTTTTAAAAGGAGGTATGCTTTTATATGAATGTCAGAAAAGTGGCTGATTTTCAGGCTGTTCGCAGCTTAAATGAAACGAAAAAGAATCAACTAGCAGAAGAAGTGCAAAAAGCATCCTCTTTAGCTGCCAATGTCCCTGATAAAGTTAAAAAATCGGATACATTTCATGGCTCTGGCTATATTAAGAGAACCCAACAAAAGAGAAATGCTATTGCTGATGATTCTGCGACAAAGCACTTAACTCAGGCATATGAAAGAGATATAAATAGCTATAAAAACCTTGTTTCCAAGCTTATGCTAAAGCAGAGCGATAAGTATACTGATACCACTAACCTTGCCGGTATTATAGATAATCAGGCGAGCTTAAGACAATTACAGCCTAGATTTGCAAATAATATTGTATCTTTAAGACTTAATGACCCATCAGCTAATATAGACGGCACTACAACCGGAAAATACTGGACAGCTGAAAACACTGCAAAGCGTTTGCTTGATTTTGGTGTCAATTTAGCCTCGGGCAGTATGGATAAGCTAAAGGATATAAAAAATGCAGCGTATCAAGGGTTTTATGATGCCGAAAGAAAAGCGGGCGGCAGCGGAAAATTATCCGAGCTTTCGTATAATACTTATGAAAAGCTGATAAATGCATTTGACCTTGAATTAAACAAGTAATAAATATTACCATACTGAATATAAAGTACTATAAAATTAAGTTTGTTTTCGAGAGTTTGTTTGCCTAAAAATAACACTAGATATTATGCTTTTGTGCAGTATGAATCTTTATAATCCTCTTAGAACTATATTAAGGTTTGCGGGTATATGGGGATTTTACAAGGTTTTAATCAAGATATTTATAAGTAGATATAAAAATTTTATATATAAAAAAGGCAGTTGATTATTCAACAGCCTTTTGTTATAATTATAGCTGGAGGTTAAAATATGTATATAATGCCTGCTGAATGGGAAAAGCATGAACGCACCTTTGTAGAATGGTGTGTGCATGATTCTTTAGTTTTCCCTGATAATTATGAGGAAGTTTGTAATGGCTACGCCGAAACTATAAATGCTATTTTACAGTTTGAGCCTGTTACTGTTATAGTTAATCAAGAAGATGTTGAAAAAGTTCTGAAACTGTGTCCTAAAGCATCAATCCTTATTATTGAGCATAATGATGCGTGGTGCAGGGATAATGGACCTACTTTTGTTTATGATAAAAAAGGTGCATTACACGGTATAAATTGGCAGTTCAATGCATGGGGGGAAAGGTTTAAGCCTTATGACCTTGACAATAAGGTGGCACAAAAGGTTTTAAGCCATTTTAATTTTCCGTGCATAGATTCTGATATTGTGCTTGAGGGCGGTTCTATCCATAGTAATGGCAGGGGAATTATTTTGACAACAAGAGAATGTCTTTTAAATAAAAACAGAAATCCTCACCTTAGTCAAGAACGAATTGAAGCTGAGCTTAAAAGCAAGCTTGGGGCAAGGCAGATTATTTGGCTAAATAAAGGACTTTTTGGTGATGAAACTGATGGTCATGTGGATAATGCTGCTTGCTTTTCTGATGAAAACACAGTGATTATTCAAATGTGCTATGACAAGAGTGATGAAAATTATGATATTACTCATGAAAATCTAGAAATACTTAGAGCAGTTATAGATGAGAATGGTGAAAAGCTTAATATTATTGAGATAGAGCAACCACCAAAGCGTTTTCATGGTGATATAAGGCTTACGCTTAGCTATATTAACTTTTATATAGCTAACGGAGGAATTGTACTTCCTGTTTTTGGTGAAGATGCAATTGATACTGATAAAAAGGCTGAAAAGGTGATAAAATCAGCTTTTCCTAATAGAAGAATAATTACAGTTGATGGTATGAAGCTTATTAAAGAAGGCGGAAATGTGCATTGTATTACACAGCAAATGCCGTTAAGACAACGCATTAAGAAGAGGTAAATATGAGAAAGGTAAAAGTAGCTGCCACGCAAATGGCGTGTTTTAATGATGTCAATAGAAATATAGAAAATGCTGAAAGGCTTGTTAGAAAAGCTGCTGAAAATGGAGCTAATATTATTTTGATACAGGAGCTTTTTGAAACATTGTATTTCTGTCAGCAAGAGTCAGGCGAGTTTTATTCCTATGCAAAGCCTGCTGAAGAGAATGTTGCGATAAGCCATTTTAAAAGAATTGCTAAGGAGCTTGGCGTAGTTTTACCCATAAGCTTTTATGAGAGAAAAAATAATGCTTGCTTTAATTCCGTTTGTATAATTGATGCAGATGGCGAAACGCTCGGAATATATAGAAAAAGTCATATTCCCGATGGACCTGGATATGAAGAAAAGTTTTATTTTAGCCCCGGAGATACGGGTTTTAAGGTTTGGGATACTGCTTTTGGAAAAATAGGGGTAGGCATATGCTGGGACCAATGGTTTCCAGAGGCTGCAAGGTGCATGGCACTTATGGGTGCGGAGCTGCTTTTTTATCCTACTGCAATAGGCTCTGAGCCTCAGGATTCATCAATTGATTCCTGTGGTCATTGGCAAAGGTGCATGATAGGCCATTCGGCTGCTAACTTAGTACCTGTTATTGCATCTAATAGAATAGGTAAAGAAGTGATAGGAGAATCTGAGATTAATTTTTATGGCAGTTCTTTTATTACTGATAATACAGGAAATATAATTATGCAAGCAAGCAGGGATAAAGAAGAAGTGTTTGTAGCTGAATTTGATTTGGACAACCTTTTGCAGCAGAGAGTTGAATGGGGAGTCTTTAGGGATAGAAGACCTGAGCTATATGGTGCAATTCTCACTCTTGATGGTGAAATAAAATAATCGGAGCATAAATAATGAAGACAGTGAAAGCGGCGTTTAAGGCGTCTATTCCGATAATGGCAGGATATATCTTTTTAGGTATAGCCTTTGGTGTGCTTTTAAGCAAGGAAAATTATAATTTTCTTTGGGCTTTGGGAATGAGCATATTTATATATGCAGGTTCTATGCAAATGGTGGCTGTTTCCTTATTAGCTGGGCAAAATGACCTTTTGACAGTAGCTCTTACAACACTTACTGTCAATGCAAGGCATATCTTTTATGGTATAGCAATGCTTTCTAGGTTTAAAAATATGGGCAAATACAAGCCTTATATGATATTTTCTTTAACAGATGAAACTTTTTCTCTTTTATGCAGCGTAAAGGTGCCTAAAGATGTAGATGAAAGAAAATTCAAGTTTTTTATAAGCCTTTTTGATCAATGCTATTGGATAATCGGATGTGTTGTGGGAAATATTTTAGGCTCTAATCTTCCTTTTAGCTTTAAGGGGATAGACTTTGTTATGACTGCTTTTTTCACTGTTGTAGCTGTAGAACAGTGGCTTGGTGCAAAAAAGCATTCTCCTCATCTTGTGGGATTGTTTGCTGCTGTTTTTTGTCTTTTTATTTTTGGAAAAGATAAATTTTTAATCCCTGCGATGCTATTGATTGCATTTTTACTTATTGTTATGAAAAAGCCTATTGAAGGCTCGCCTTCCTTATTGAAGGAGGACGATTTAAATGAATAGTATATATTCTTTGGCAATAGTTACTGTGATTGCAGTTATGACCTTTGTGACAAGGGCATTGCCCTTTGCAGTTTTTTCAAGAATAAAGGTTCCTAGGCCAATCGAATATTTAGGTAAATTTTTACCATATGCTGTTACTACAATGCTGGTTGTTTACTGCTTAAAGGACGTTGATTTTCTTAGTGGAAGCTATGGTATACCTGAGTTAGTATCGATTTTTGCTACAATTTTGATTCACCTTTGGAAAAGAAATACTATATTAAGTATCTTTAGTGGTACAATTTTATATATGGTTATAGTGAATTTTATATGAGATGAGTAAAAGTGTATGTTTCAAAAACGGTTACATAAAAATCGTTAAAAAGTTATATTTTTCGTGATGGAAATAAGTTATTTTTGGCTAAAATACTTGACAAATATAATGAAATAAGTTACAATAAATAATGTGTTAATATATTATTTTATAATAGATTTACAAATAAAGGGCTGCTTATAGCCGACATTTATATTTTTTGAGCTTTTTTTCATAAAAACTTTAATGTCATAAATATCATATAGATAATAAATTGTAAAGGGATGTATGATTATATATAAAATTAGATATGGAAAAGTGCTTGTATATAAAATTTAATATGCTTGGGGCAGTCCGCTAAAAAATTAAGGAGGAGTTTAGTGGATACTGTTTATGTAGTTCTGCTATGTGTGGCGACATTTGTCATAGGGGCTGTTGTATTCGGCTTTTTTATGTTTCGTGCCGGCATTTCACATAGAAAAAAAATAGCAGAAGCACAGATTGAATCTGCAGAAAAAGAAGCGCAGCGTATAGTTTCCGAGGCTAATGAAAAAGCAAAAGCTAATAAAAAAGCCGCATTGGTAGAAGCTAAGGACGAAATTTATCGTCTTAGAGGTTCTGCAGAAAAAGAAATTCAAAAAATGAAAAATGAAGCTGAACGTGAGATGAAAGAACGTCGTAGTGAAATTTCACGACAAGAACGCAGGCTTCAACAAAAAGAAGAAAATTTAGACCGTAAAAATGAAAAGATTGAAAAAGTAGAGGAAAAGCTTAATCTGAAGGTTAAAAAGGCAGAAGATAATCTTCAAGAGGCTGAGTCCTTAAAGAAAACCCAGCTTGAGATTTTAGAGAGAATTTCTAGTTTTACCTCAGAGCAGGCTAAGCAATACCTGTTGAAACAATTAGAAACACAGCTAATACATGAAAAAGCAGTTCTTATAAATAATTATGAACAAAAGCTTAAGGAAGAAAGCGATAATAAGGCTAGGCATTATATTTCCTTGGCTATATCAAGGCTTGCTGCTGAAACTGTTTCTGAGATTGCTGTTTCAGTAGTTGCATTACCTAATGACGAAATGAAGGGTAGAATAATAGGCAGAGAAGGTAGAAATATCCGTGCATTAGAAACTCTTACCGGCGTTGATTTAATTATTGATGATACACCTGAGGCAATTACTTTATCATGCTTTGACCCTGTGCGTCGTGAAATTGCAAGAATTGCACTGGAAAGGCTTATTCAAGATGGGCGTATTCACCCTGCTCGTATTGAAGAAATGGTTGATAAGGCTCGCAGAGAGGTTGAACAACGCATTAAGCAAGAGGGTGAAAGAGCTGTGATGGAAACAAATATCCATGGTATTCATCCTGAGCTTGTTAAGCTTATTGGTAGATTGAGATATAGGACTTCTTATAGACAGAATGTACTTGACCATTCTATTGAGGTTGCTCATTTGGCTGGTATTATGGCTAGTGAGCTTGGAGTTGATCCTGTTATTGCAAGACGTGCCGGCTTGCTTCATGATATTGGTAAGGCACTTAATCATGAGATTGAAGGTTCTCACGTGCAAATTGGCGTTGATGTATGCCGTAAATATAAGGAAAGCAACGATGTTATCCATGCTATTGAGGCACATCATGGTGATGTAGAGGTAAGGACTGTTATTGCTGCTCTTGTTCAAGCTGCTGATGCTATTAGTGCTGCTCGACCTGCGGCAAGAAGTGAAAATCTTGAAAACTACATTAAGCGTTTGCAAAAGCTTGAGGAAATTTGCAGCTCATATGATGGCGTAGATAAGTCCTTTGCTATTCAAGCAGGCAGGGAAGTAAGGATTATGATTAGCCCTGATTCTATAAATGATGATAAGATGACAGTTCTTGCTAAGGAAATTGCCGAGAAAATAGAAAACGAGATGGAATATCCCGGACAGATTAAAATTCATCTCATTCGTGAAAGCAGAGCAATTGAATATGCAAAATAATACATTGTTTAACTAATAAAATTTAAAATAAAGCCGAAAACGGCTTTATTTTTTTAAAATTCCGAGGTTAATATGACAGAAATTACATTTTTATTCAGTGCTATTTGTGCGGCTTTTTATATCGCACTGATATTTAAAAAAGAGGCTATTAAGAGTAAAAAATTATTCTTAATAATTTCCTTCTGCTTTGAAATTGGGCTTGCTTTTTTATTTGCTATTTCATTTATTTATGAGAAAATATTATATTTAAGATTTTTATATTTAGTGATTTTATTTTTAGGAATTATTCAGATTCTATTCGTAAATTTCAACGCTTTTAATAAACCGTTTGTAAAATTTTTATTAAAAAGCATTGCGGTTATTTGTGTAATTGAGGCGTTTGTTTTCAATTTCAATTCCTTTCATTTGCTTTTTGGTGATTATAAAGAAAGCATCTTAAATCTTTCTGATGCTGAACTTGAAAATTTAGATTCTAGGGGGGAAAATGAGTCAGATGGCGAAATTTTAATTGAGTATAAGGATATAAATTCGCCAATAGGAACTATTAGCATTGATGCAAGCTCCTCAAAGTATGTTTCTTTAGAAGCAGAAATTGATATTAAGGATGAAACTTATTCGGCGGATTACAGATATTCAATTGCTAAAATCAGTATAATTGATAATAATAACAGAAGTCAGACTATACCTTGTCATTTTTCAGGGAGCATAAGCAGCCTTAGAATCCGCTTTAACGCAGAAGAGGGCGAAAAAATTCAAGTCAACAGCATAGAAATTAACAAAGGGATAGTGTGGAAGTTTTCATTTGAGCGGTTTTTTTCTTTGCTTTCCATTACAGTTTTTTTAAAGCTTATTCTATCTAAAAAGCTGTATAAAATGAATGTTTCTAATAATGAAAATATAGCAAAACCAATTTTCAACATAATTACTATTACATTTGTTTTGATTGCATTAGCACTTACTTTAACTTATAGAATGGGGTTAGAACAAAGCTTGATAGCTGATTTTACCTCAAAAAATGGAAATCAGATAACAAAAGAAATTGTAGATGCTTTTGAAAACGGTGAGGTAAAGCTGCAATTTTCACCTGATGACAAGCTGTTAAGTCTTGAAAATCCATATGATTTGAGCCAGCGAAAGGGAATTAATTACGCATGGGATCATGTTCTCTATGAGGGAAAATACTATTCCTATTATGGAATAGCACCTGTGCTGCTGCTGTTTTTGCCATATCATATGCTCACAGGATATTATTTTCCGTCGGTATGGGCAGTATTTTTATTTGGAATTTTGGGAATAATATTTTTGTCAAAGTTTTTTTACGCTTTTGTAAAGAAGTTTTTCCCAAGTACTTCCTTAACTCTTATAATCTTATGTCTTATTTCATTGCAAGTAATATCTGGAATTTGGTTTTGCTTTAATGTGCCTAATTTTTATGAAATTGCACAAACCTCAGGTTTTGCCTGTATTATGATTGGTGCTTATTTTTTAATAACTTCAAATGTAATTGGCGATGGTAAAATTTCAAATAGAAGATTGTGCTTTTCGACAATATTTTTAAGTCTTTCTGTGCTTTGCAGACCAACGCTTGCAATATATTGTGTAACTAGCTTGATTATTATTTTTGCAGGCTATTTTAAAATAAAGCAAAGTGATATGGATAATAAAATAAGTTGGTATAAAAGATTTTTTGCATCTGCATTTGTGCCATTTATAGTTATAGGTTCAATCCAAATGATATATAATTATCTGAGATTTGGCTCTATAATAGACTTTGGAATACAATATTCATTAACGATAAATGATTTCACAAATGCGGAGTATCATCATCATTTTGCAGGGATTGGATTTTTCAATTATTTATTTGCCTTTCCAACTTTTAGTGAGGAGTTTCCGTTCTTTGCTTCATCAGTGAAAACCTTTAGCCCGAATGGGTATTACTTTGTAGCTACTAATACGGCAATAGGATTAGTGTGGAGGTTTTTGCCATTGTGTGTGTATCCGTTATTTAAGAAAGCATATAGCTACTCAGAAAGCAAGAGTAAAAAGCTATATACAGCAATAATACTTGCTAATTGCATTATAGCACCTTTTATAATTATCTTTTCCATATGGGAAAGCGGCTATGGAATGAGATATGTAGTTGATTTCGGCTGGCAATTAGTTTTAGGGGCAATGATTATTATGTTTATACTTTTTCAAAAGGCAGGAAACCAGCTGAAGTATTTTGTAACAAGACTTTTGGCTGTAAGTGTAATAATTGGCTTTGTACTCAGCTTTGCACAAGTTTATAACTGGGTTTTTGATAATGCTCAATATTCTGATTTGATGGAAATGATGCTTTCATTTAATCGTATATTTGAATTCTGGAGATGAATTGTGATTTTATCACGAAATTATTGTTATTGTCAAGTTTTCTATTGACTTGCATACGTAAATATGATATTCTATTAATGTAATTGAGAATCATTCTCATTTTTATAGAAAAAATTAGGACTTATTAGGAGGTAGAATTATGTCATTAATTAACAAGGAAGTTGCAGATTTTAAGGTTGAATCTTATCAGAATGGTGAATTTAAAACCGTTGAAAAGAAAGATATTTTAGGAAAATGGTCAGTATTTTTCTTTTATCCAGCTGACTTCACTTTTGTCTGCCCGACAGAACTAGAGGATTTAGCTGATAACTATGAGGAATTTAAGAAAATCAATACAGAGATTTATTCTGTATCCACTGATACACATTTTACACATAAGGCATGGCATGATGCATCTGACACAATTAAAAAGATTAATTATGTAATGCTTGCTGACCCTACTCACGTTATTTCCAAGGATTTTGGTGTTCTTATTGAGGAAGAGGGACTTGCTTTAAGAGGCACTTTTATTGTAAATCCTGAAGGAAAAATTGTAGCATATGAAATCAACTCCAACAACATTGGCAGAAATGCTGAAGAATTGTTGCGTAAGGTTCAAGCTGCACAATTTGTAGCTGAGCATGGTGATCAGGTTTGCCCTGCAAAGTGGAAGCCCGGTGCAAAAACGCTTAAGCCTAGCTTGGATTTAGTAGGAATGATTTAAATTTTTTAAGGGGGAATATTCCCCCTTAAAATATATAGAAAATTATGTTTTTTATTAAAATTAAGGAATGTGTTCCCTTTGAAAGGGTGGTATTATGTCTGATAAAAAGAATTTATATGATTTAATAATAATAGGTGCTGGCTCTGCTGGTCTTACTGCGGGAATATATGCAGGAAGAGCAAAGCTGAATACTTTAATAATAGATAGAGAAGAAAAGCCTGGCGGGCAGATTAGAATTACATCAGAGGTTGTAAATTATCCTGGTATAATCAGCACTGACGGCCCTACATTAAGCGATACAATGAAAAAGCAGGCTGAAAATTTTGGAGTTAAATTCATTAATGCGGCAGTTGATTCTGTTGATTTTAAGGGTGATATAAAAAAGGTAGTAACAAATAATGGTGATTTTGAGGCTTTATCAGTAATAATTGCTTCTGGTGCTACACCAAGAAGGCTAGGTTTCCCCGGTGAAGAGGAGTATCAAGGCAGGGGCGTAGGCTTTTGTGCAACTTGTGACGGTGAGTTTTTCACTGGTATGGACGTATTTGTTATAGGAGCTGGATTTGCAGCGGCTGAGGAGTCCTTATTTCTCACAAGATTTGCAAAAAAAGTGACAATTATAGCAAGAGAGCCTGAATTTACTTGCTCTAAAACTATTGCTGATAAGGTAAAGGCACATCCTAAGATTGAAGTAAAGTTTAATACTGAGATAGTGTCTGCGAGCGGTGATAGTGCTTTGAGGAGTGCAAAATTCATTAATAATAAAACGCAAGAAACATGGGAGTACAGGCCTGAAAATGCAGATGAATCCTTTGGTATATTTATTTTTGTGGGATATATCCCTATAAGCGAAGTGTTTAAGGAAGCAGTTGCACTTGATAAGTTTGGCTATATTCCTACTGATGAAAATATGCAGACTAATGTTGAGGGTGTTTATGCTGCTGGCGATATTAGGCCAAAGGCATTAAGGCAGCTTGTTACCGCTGTTTCCGACGGTGCAATAGCAGCAACAAATGCAGAAAGATATATAGAACAAAAGAAAGAGCAGCTAGGCATAAAAACAGAAGAGCATGAAACGAGTGCGGAGCATAGTGCTTTATTAGATGATGACTTAAAAGAGCAGATAAAGCCAGTTCTTGAAAAGTTTGAGAATAATGTTAAATTAAAGGCTATTTTAGATGAAAGTGATTTTAGCAGTGAGCTAAAGCTATTTTTAGAGGAATTTGTATCCTTAGGTGATAAGGTTAGCCTTGAATTTTATAAAAAGGGTGATAATTCACAGGCTGAGTCTGAAATTTCCCCTGACAGGTATCCAGTCTTTGCAATATATGATAATGATGATACCTATACCGGCGTTTCTTATTATGGAATACCGGGAGGGCATGAGATAAATTCCTTTATTATTTCTTTATATAATACTGCAGGCCCCGGACAAGCAGTTGATGAAAAGATAATAGAGAGAATAAAGGGTATTGATAAGGATATTAGGATACAGGTAGCTGTGTCATTATCATGTACATTCTGCCCTCAGGTTGTTATGGCTAGTCAATTAATAGCTATAAAAAATCCTAAAATAAAAGCAGAAATGATAGATGCAATGAAGTTTAATGACTTTAGAACAAAGCACAAGATTATGAGTGTACCTGCTGTTATTATTAATGACGGGGAAGCAAGCTTTGGTGCAAAAAGTCTTGAGCAGCTAGTAGATATGATTGACAACGCATGATTATTATGATAAAATAATCATGTCTACTCAATGGTGTTGAATACGAGTTACACATTTCATAATTTTCTTTATGTTGCCGTACGAGTGGACCTCCTAAACACACAAGCTACGGTGGGAAAGCCGTAAAATTGGCTTTCCCTATTTTTATGATTTGGAGGTATTTTATGATCAAACACATTGTATTATGGACTTTTAAAGAGCAAGCACAGGATAAGATTGATGATGCAGCCAAGATGCTTATTTCTTTGAATGGAAAGGTTCCTCAGCTGCTTAGCATTGAGGTGGGGAGAAGCATTTTCAGTAATGGAACTAATTATCAGCTGGGTATAGTCACTACATTTAATTCTGTTGAAGACCTTGAGGCGTATCGCATTCATCCTGAGCATATGAAGGTTGTAAAATTTCTTGAAAATATAGTAGATAAGAGAGCTAATATTGATTTTGAAACTGATGTTAGCTAAGGGGTAAGCGTAATATGAACTTTATTATCGAGAAGAATAGAATTTATTCAAAAAATGATGACGGAAAAATTATTGCTGAGGTGGATTTTCCACAGCTTGATGAAAACACCGTTGTGATTAATCATACCTTTGTAGATAATTCACTGCGTGGGCAGGGAGTAGCTGGTAAGCTTATGCAAGAGGTTGCTAAGCTTTTAAGACAGGACGGCAGAAAGCTGAAATGCACTTGTTCATATGCTGTTAGCTGGTTTGATAGGCATAGTGAAGAATATAAGGATATCATCGCTTAATAATTAAGGAATTTACATTTCCTCCAAGCTTATGCGTGGAGGAATTTTATTTTCCGTTTAAAAGTAAATAAAATATTTGATTCATGACTTTTTTATTTTGTATATTAATACAAAATTTTATTATCTTTTGTATTTTAACGCTATTGCAGAGATTTTACCTTGAAAAATAAAAAGCAGAGTGTTATAATTATTTTGAGAGGAAGGAAGGAAAATGAAACTTTTATTTTTTGTATTAAATAAGACAGAATTACTTGACGATTTGTTATCAGCCTTCGCACGAAATGGAATTAAAGGTGCGACTGTTATTGACAGTATGGGTATGGCAAGAATTTTAAGCACAAAGCACGATGATGATGAATTTTTCTTTTTAAATTCATTAAGAAAATTTCTTAATCCCGAAAGAGAGAAAAGCAATTTAATTTTTACTGCGATTCATGAGGATCAGGTAAGTACAGCAGTTGAAACAATTGAGCAAATAGTAGGCGATTTATCAAGTAAGGATACGGGTGTTGTCTTTACTGTTCCCATTGACTTTGCAAAGGGGATTATGTAATGGAAAATCAAATTCTTTTTGATACGGCAGTGATGATTTTTGCTGCCATAGCTTTAGGTCGTGCTGCAAAGCTTTTAAAAATGCCAAATGTTACTGGGTATTTGATAGCCGGATTGATCTTAGGCCCGTCATTTTTAAATGTAGTTACCCAAGAAATGGTTGATGGGTTTGTGATTATTTCCGATATTGCACTTGCATTTATAGCCTTTTCAATAGGCAGTGAATTTGATTTGGCTTATTTTAAAAAGGTAGGAATTGCACCTGTTATTATAGCGATTACAGAAGCATTTGGTGCGATAATTTTAGTTACGCTTACTTTAATATTGTTTGGCTTTGATTTAAAGCTTTCTATTTTATTAGGTGCAATAGCATCGGCGACAGCACCTGCTCAAACTATTATGGTAATTAATCAATATAAAGCAAAGGGGCCGCTTACTTCTATGCTAATGAGTGTAGTGGCTATTGATGATGTTGTAGCTTTAATAGGCTTTGGCTTTGCATCTACTGCTGTAAAAATGATAGACAACCCAGAAAATGCTAATTTATTAAAATCAATTCTTTCACCTATATATGAGATAATTATATCCTTTGCAATAGGTATAGTGCTTAGCATAGCGATGCGTATTCTATTCAAGTGGTTTAAAAAGCCTGCAAATGTAATTTGTATAACCTTAGGTTTTGTATCATTTACTTATTGGTTAGCTAATGTTGTGCATGGTTCTCCATTATTAGCTTGCATGGCTTTGGGCGCAGTGCTAGTAAATATTTATCCCGATATAGATAGAGTGATGCAGGTGACAGAATACTTTACCCCTCCTATTTTTATGATATTCTTTGTAATATCGGGTGCAGGCTTTGATGTTTCTGCTTTAGCAGGAATAGGCGTTATAGGCTTGATATATGTAGTAATGAGGGTTTTAGGAAAAGTTGCAGGCTCATGGTTTGGAGGAAAAATTACAAAGCAGGAGAACAAAATCTGCAAATACCTTGGCCCTACTCTAATGCCTCAAGCAGGCGTTGCTTTAGGATTAATTGTTGTAGCAAGCACGCTTGTGCCTGATTATGCAGCTCAAATAAGAGTCGTAATCCTATGCTCAACCTTTATATATTCAGTAATAGGCCCTGTCGCAGCAAAATTTGCACTAGAAAAAGCAGGGGAAATACAGACTAAGGGGTAAGTTTTATTTTATAGAAGTGAGTTAGTGTGCTTATTTAACAAGGTTTACTAAAAAAGCGTGAAAGCCCATGAATAAAGGGTTATCACGCTTTTGTTTATTACTCCCACTC
>JAAYSD010000114.1 GCA_012518465.1 Clostridiales bacterium | reverse complement strand
GAAAACCAAATAAAAATAACAGCTTAAAATACATCATGATATAATAATTGAGCTTGCAGAAAAGTCTGCAAGCTCAATAGGAGGAGTCCACTCCCCCTATGCTAACCCTAACACCATTAAATGTTACCATGCGAGTAACATCTAGTGGTGTTTTTTGTGGGGAATAAATTTCTAAAAAATAAAAATATTGTACAGTAATACTTCAGTCTGCTATAATATAATAGTATCCTACTTTACTATTCTGAAAAAAACATAATAATGCACTTTTATCGATATTGGCTAACTACCCTTTAAAATGTGTGTTAGCTGGGACAAGAGATCCGTCCCTCCATTTACTGAAATACTGCCAACATTCTCACAGATTTTCTCTAAATACTCAAGCTCCTTCAGCTTATAGAGCATCTGATTTTCGTCCATGAGCTTTGCTGTGTTCAGCAGACTTCTTGTAGAAGCTACCTCCTCACGGCGTGTGATCACATTCGCTTGTGCTTTCTTTTCTGCAATCAGAACTGTATTCATAATACTTCGGATTTCACCCGGCAAAATAATATCCTTCACACCCGCATCGGAGAAAGAAACAAAATATTCAGTTTCTTTTTCTTTTAATCGTGCTAGGCAAACCTGCGACATCTGCTCCTTGTTTTCAAGAATTTCGTCAAGACGATATTTGCCGACATATTCACGCAAGGCAAGCTGCAGCAGAATCCGAATCTGCTTTTCGTAATCATCAATTTCCGTATGAATTTTCACATAATCTGTGATTTTATAATTGCACACAAAATTAATTCGGATAGCAACCTTGTCTAGCACCATTATTTCCTGCCCAATAATTTCAATTTGCAAAGAACGTGTATCCACAAGGCTTGCAGTGATTTTTGTACCATTTTCCAAAAATAATACGAACCAGACTCAAGCAGCTTTACAAACTTACCATCAAAACAAAGCCGAGCTTTTTGATAATCAGCAACTTCTATTTTTATGAATAAATGTTTAGGAATATCCTCAGATACCTCTGGGTTTTTTATGCTTACCATCTTAAATTCATGCTTATCATAAACTTTAAAATAAGCATACTTGCCGCTTGTAATCGTTTTCTTATATTTTCCATTTACAAAATGTAACGCAAGCATTTCATCTGGCACATCAATTATCTCTACTTCTTCTGCAATCTCTTTGTTTTTTTAAATACAGCTCAAGTCTATAACCATTAACATCAAATCCACTGGCTGTATGTAAATATTATACATTATAGCTTGGGCCAAATTTTATATGCTTGCCAGACTTTAAATACTCTATAAACCTTCAATTTTTAAACAACAACCCACGCTGATTTTCATCAATAATGATTTTCATAATGATACTCTTTCTCATGTTGTGTGATTTTACAAACTGCCCATACCTACTTTTGCGGCAAAGAAATTAAGTACACCAACTACAACTGCGGAAGTAATAACTTTGGCAATTGCTGTGCATATACGGTATTTTTTCTCCGACAAGACTAAAGTGGTACTGCGTTACCGATTTTCGGGATTGCTGGACAGTTCTTTCTTCACCTTTTTCATGTTAACTCTGTAACAAGCTCAATATTAGAACCTTTTAAAAGGCAATCCAAACCACTGGCTGACCTTGATATGGTCAGGTGGGATTCGAACCCACGTTTTTGCAAAGCT
>JAAYSD010000113.1 GCA_012518465.1 Clostridiales bacterium | reverse complement strand
TGCCTTGTCCTCGGAAACAAATCCACTCCTGCGATTTTGGTGATTTTATAGCCGCTATCACTTAAGATTTTACAATCTCTTGCGGCAGTTGATGGGTTGCATGAAATCATAATGATTTGTTCGGGGGATAGACGGCAAATTGAGTTTAAGGTTTCGGCTGAACAGCCTTTTCGTGGTGGGTCAATGATTATTGTGTCTATGCTTGATGAAAAGTTTTTTATAAATTGCTCAGCATCTCCACAAAAAAATTCGATGTTGTTTATGCTGTTTGCTTTTGCATTTCTTCTTGCATTTTCAATAGCTTGTGGAACTATTTCAACTCCAATAACTTTGGTAGAACAATCAGCAAATGCCATTCCGATAGTGCCTATTCCACAGTATAGCTCTAGCACATTGCCTAAGCTTTCACGATTTTGTAAAGCAAGAGTTTTAGCAGTAGAATATAATAGCTCGGCAGATTTTGTGTTTACTTGATAAAATGATTTTGGAGAAATTTCTACAATATTATTGCACATTTTATCGCTTATTGTTTCAGAACCATAAAGCACGATTTCTTCTTCTCCTAAAATAACATTTGTATTTGCTTTGTTTATGTTAATTACTATGGAATTTATGTTTTCAAAGTGCCTTGTTATTAAATGTGAAAGCTTCTTAAATTCCGGTATATTCCTTCTAGCGACTAGACAAACACATATTTGCTTGCTGTAATGACCTTGCCTTATATAAATATTTCGTAAAACTCCATGATGCTTCTCCTCGTTATATATAGAAATTTTGTTTTCAGTGCAGAATTTAGTAACGAAATCAGCAATTTGATTGAAAATTTTAGGCTGGATTTTACATTCGTTTATAGGGACAATTCTGTGAGAATATGGTGCATAAAATCCGTATACAACAGATTTATCTTTGTAAACAGGGAATTGAACCTTGTTTCTATATCCGTCTGTAATATCATTTGAAATAAATGGCATAAATTCAGCGCGGATTTTTCCTATACGCTCAAATGCATCTATTATAATTTGATTTTTTGCTTTTTTTTCAGCTTCATAGCTTAAATGTCTGAACTGACAGCCACCACATTTTGTGAATACGGGGCAATCATTTTCTATTCTGTCTTTTGACGGGGAAATGATTTTTTCTATCTTTGCATAAGCGTAGTTTGTCTTTACCTTTAATATTTTTGCAGAGATTTTGTCGCCAATGGCTGTAAAGGGTACAAATATCGCAAAACCATTGTATTTCCCTAGTCCGCTGCCTTCACTGGTAAGTGAAGTTATATCTAGCTCTATAATTTGATTTTTATTTAACATATTTTAATATACTTTCTGATTTATTTGTTTTAAAGTATTATTGCTTTGTCTACTAAACAATTCTATACCTTTAATAATTTTTTTAAAAAATGCATCAATATCTGTAATATTTTTTTCAAAAGGCATATGCAAAAAAACTATTTTACTATTTAACTTTTTTTCAAAAATATGCTTTAGCCCATGATAATAAAGATGATTACAAAAAGAAGTTCCAGCGTTATTTGAAATCTTTGTTTTTAAGCCTTGAAAAATAAAATTTTTACCTAAGTTTATAGTGTTAATGATTTGAGTTTCATTTTCCAGTTTATCATTATTAAATAAATGAGTATCGTGTCCTAAATTACTTGCATAGTTGATTAAGCTTTCTGAAGATGTACCATAAAAATCTGTTATTATGAAGCTAGGCATTTAAATATCCCCCCGACTTTTCCCTTTCAAATAAGCATTAATAAAGCCGTCAAGCTCACCGTCCATTACTGCATTTATATTTCCGTTTTCAAATCCCGTTCTATGGTCCTTTGCAAGAGTATATGGCATAAATACATATGAGCGTATTTGTGCACCCCAAGCTATTTGCAGCTGTTCGCCCTTAATATCGGAAATTTTGTCAAGATGCTCACGTTCCTTTATTTCTATTAGCTTTGATTTAATCATTCTTAAAGCATATTCTCTGTTTTGTACTTGACTTCTTTGAGTTTGGCATGAGGCTACAATTCCCGTTGGAATATGAGTTAAACGAACTGCTGAGCTTGTCTTATTTACATGCTGACCACCTGCACCGCTTGCTCTAAAAACATCCATCTTAATATCATCAGGGTGAATATCAATGCCGGTGTCATCATTAATTTCAGGCATAACTTCAACGCTTGCAAAGCTTGTGTGCCTTCTGCCCGAGCTATCAAAGGGCGATACACGTACAAGACGATGCACACCGTTTTCAGACTTTAAAAAGCCATAGGCATTGTATCCGGAAATTAAAACAGAGGCACTTTTTATGCCCGCCTCTTCACCATCAAGATAATCTAGCACTTCTACTTTAAAGCCGTGCTTTTCAGCCCATTTATTATACATTCTATACAGCATTTCAACCCAATCCTGAGCCTCTGTTCCACCAGCACCCGCATGAAAGGTTAAAATAGCATTGTTTGAGTCATATTCTCCTGTTAATAAAGTAGTGAGCTTTAATCTTTCCAGCTGAGAAATTACCTTTTCGCTCATATCCTTTACTTCTTGAAGAAGGCTTTCGTCCTGCTCCTCCTGTGTCAGCTCTATCATTGTTAAAGTGTCATCAATGCCTTGCTTCAAATTGTTATAGTCCTCAATACTTCCTTTAAGTTCGCTAATTTGTTGAAGAATTTTTTTTGAATTTTCAGAGTCGTCCCAAAAATTTGGTTCTGCTGTTTTTTGTTCAAGCTCATCGATTTTAAGCTTTTTACTTTCTAAATTCAAAGCTTGTGAAAGCTCATTTAATTCAGGCAATAAAGCGTTTATCTGTTGTTTAACTTCATCTAATTGAATCATAAAATCCCCTGATATACATATTTTTTTGAATTTATTTAATAGTTATAGTATTATTTTAACATGAAAGCTTATTTTAATCAAGAAAATTATTTAATGTTTTAAGCACACTAAAGAAGATTATTATATGACAACGCTTAGGTATGATTGAAAATGCTTTTAAATTAAACAAAAGCTTAAGTTAATTGATTTTGTGATGATTTTATTGAAAGAATTTTAAATTGTTGTTATTATAAGTAGTTGACTTTTACACTTCATTGTGTTAAAATTGATTTAAACTAATTAAAACAGCTATTATTTAAAATAATGAGGGTATTTTTATGAGCAATAAGCTAAAAGACGAAAAAATGGATTATCTTTTTAAAGCTATTATGGAGCTGAAATCCCTTGATGAATGCTACCGCTTTTTTGAGGATTTATGCACAGTGCAGGAGCTTAAGGCTTTTTCGCAAAGATTGCACGTAGCACGCTTGCTTTGCCAGAATAAAGTGTATAATCAAATTGTCACTGAAACCGGTGCCAGCACAGCAACTATAAGCCGTGTAAATCGTATGCTTAATTATGGGCAGGATGGCTATAAAATAATTTTTGAGCGTCTTGAAAGCAAGGAAGATTCAGAAAATGAATAATGCGGGCTATGGAGCTTTTGCCCTTTATTATGATAGTTTGACGCAAAATATTGATTATGATAAAATTGCAGATTATTATTTATCTCTTTTTGAAAAGCAAGGGGTGAAGCAGGGAAATTTGCTTGACCTTGCCTGTGGTACGGGAAATTTGACTGTTAAGCTTTGTGAAAAGTCACATTTTGACTTTACAGCTGCTGATATTTCCACCGATATGCTTTCAATGGCAAGTGCAAAGCAGCTTAATAATACAAGGCTTTTGCTAAGTGATATGTGCAGCTTGTATTTTAATAATGAATTTGACGCTGTAATTTGTGGGCTTGATAGTCTAAATCACCTTAGCGATGCAGGTGAATTAAATAAGGCGTTTTGCGGCGTCTTTAATTCCTTGAAAAAGGGCGGGATTTTTGCATTTGACATGAACAGTGTAAAAAAGCACAGAGAAGTCTTAGGGGATAACACCTTCGTTTATGATGTTGAGGGTGTTTTTTGTGCGTGGCAGAATGAATATTTTGAAGAAAACAATAGAGTCGATATAATGCTTGATTTATTTGTGGAAAAACGGGGAAAATATATAAGGCATCAGGAAAGCTTTTCAGAAACAGCATATCCCATTAAGCTAGTAGAAGAGCTTTTGATAAAATCAGGGTTTGAAATATTGAACTGCTATGACTATTTGACAGAAAAAGAAGCATCAGAGGATAATGAAAAATTTGTTTTTTTAGCGAGGAAGGTATAAAATGGGTAAGATAGTTAGAGCTTTGTCGGAAGATGGCAGCGTGCTTTGTATAGCAGTTGATTCTACTGATATAGTTAATGAGATATTTAAAATTCATAGGACAACACCGGTTGTTTCGGCTGCCTTAGGACGTACTGCTACTGCTGCTGTAATGATGGGTTCTTTATTAAAGAATAAAGAGGATTCTTTAACACTTAGAATAGATGGAAAAGGGCATTGCGGCATGATTATTGCTGTTTCTGATTATATGGGAAATGTAAAATGCTATTGTGCAAATACAAATGTTCAGCTGCCATTAAACTCAAAGGGAAAGCTTGATGTAGGTGGATGTGTGGGAAAAGATGGTTATTTATCAGTAATAAAGGATATGGGACTGAAAGAGCCGTATGTAGGACAGATTCCATTGGTTTCGGGAGAGATTGGCGATGATATTACTGCATATTATGCAATTAGCGAACAGATTCCTACTGTTTGCGGGCTTGGTGTTCTGGTAGACAGAGATTGGAGCATAAAAAAGGCCGGTGGATTTTTAGTACAGCTTGTTCCTCCTATAAATGAGGATGCTATTGGAATAGTTGAAAATAATATAAAAAATATAACGTCAGTTACTGAAATGATGGAAAAGGGCTTTTCTCCTGAAGATATTGTCAACAAAGCACTTGACACTCTCAATCCTAGTATACTGGATAGCTGGGAGGTTGGATATAAATGCACTTGCTCTCGTCAAAGGATGAAAAAAGCACTTATAAGCATAGGTAAAAGTGACCTGCAGGAGCTTGCTGACACACAGGAAAATATAGAGCTGAGCTGTCATTTTTGCGATAAAAAGCACAGCTTTTCAAGGGAAGAAATAAAAGAAGTACTAAGAAACTCCAATGGAGGGTAATGCTTTGGGTACTGATATGGGTGGTGGAAAATTATAATGAATTTTAAAAAGCCACGTATTCATGATGCTTTACAGGAAAAATTAAATAATATCGATAATTGTCCTTTAACCGTTGTAGAAAAGGATAGCAGATTTTATATGCACCTTGTTATTGATTATTATTTAAAAGACAGAGGAAATGTTTATTATATAAATAATTTCAATGAGATAAATTCTTTTTATAATGAAATGTGCAATGCTTTTACAAAGATAGATAGCAGATTTAATAAATCGTATTCTATAAATAGTGAATATAATCAGGACAATTTAAAGGATGTATTTTCAAGCGTTAAATCCGATAAAAAATGCTATGTAATATTTAAGTTCAAGAGGTTTTTACCTCATTTTAAAAATACCTTTTACCTTTCACGGTGCTTAGAAGTGCTATCTTCCAATATTAGAATAATAGCAATGCTTGAAAGCGATTATATAGATTTTTTTGATAAAATAGCTGTTGGTAAAAAGGCAAACTTTATCTGCAGCGATGATTTTTCTCTTGATGAAAACGATATAAAACTTCTTGCAGAACAGCAAAAATCCATTATCGACAAAGTGCAGGCAAAAAGCCTTTTTGAAATATCAAAAGGCTGCTTTATTATGTGTATAATGTACTTAAGGCTGAAAGAAAGAGAAAATTTAGCTTTGCAAACAGTGAATGAAATCATTTGTGCATATATATCCCAGAATTTTTCTGCGGAGGAGGAAAATCTGCTAATAAAAGCGGCACTTTTAGAAAGCTTTACATTTAATGAGCTTTTACAGGCTGTTAATTTTGAAAGCTCCTATGGAAATGAAGAGATTTATGATTTAAAGCAAGCCTTAAAAAAGATTGTAAAAAGAAGCTTTTTTATTTCTTATAATAGCTCAACCAAAGTTTTTTATGTGTATAAAGGTCTTGTGCATTATGCATTTTATTGCTTAAATAGCAACAAAGTAAAGTCGGGCTGTGCCATAAGTATAGCAAAAATAGCTGCTAGTAAAAAGCATATTATAAAAGCTTTTAGAATATTATCTGCAATAGATATGTATGATGAGATTTTTAAGCTTTCGTTTACACTTTCCGATTTATCCTATTCATGTGCTAGAAGTGATAAGGATTTATTGCAGAAGGTGTGCTTTAACATGATTAAATACGTTAATGAAGGTAATGCTACATCCTTATTTAAAATACTGGTAGAAATGTTTCTGATAGGGGATATAGCAGCTTTTAATAAGGCGGTTGTCATGACTAGGTCTAATATCTCAAAAACAGCGGCAAGAAATCTCCGTGGCGAGCTATTTTTACTTGAAAGCTTTGCATCGAAGAATATCATGTCCTCAACCGTTATACAGTTTAGAAGAATGTATGAGATGATAGGCGGCAGCTCTAAGGTGCTTGATAATATTTCGCCATTTTTTGGAGGCTTGTTAAACATAGTTAATCTTTTTCATATAAATCAAACGGAACGTAGAGTATCTGTTGATGAATATGAAAAAATAGTAATGTATATAAACAGGTTGACAGACGGAAAGGCTAAGGGTGCTTTTGAGCATATAAAGGGTGATATAGAGTATTTCAAAGGGAATATAAGTAAGGCAAAACTATATTATATGAAAGCTGCTCAATCCTCAATTGATGATTATTGTATTAAGCTTAGGTCGATATGTATGCTTTTAAAATGTTATCTAATGATGGGTGAGGTAGTGAATATAAGCAAGGTGTATGCTGAAGTGAAAATATTGTTTTCCAAAATGGAAAGTACTTTGGTAGAGGAAATGTTTGAGCTGATAGAAAACGATATTGCCGTTTTTTTAAAGAGATATGAAGTTGTTCCTGAGTATTTTTATTCAATATCATCTATTAATAAAAGGTATAAGCACACTGCTACTCCTCAGGCATTGAAAATAACCGGAGCTGTGCTGCTTCATAAAAAAGAATATAAAAAGCTTATAAAATATTGTGACTATTCTCTGGATAATACGGGGCTTGGTTCATCACAGATTGTGCTTATTTACGGACATATATTCATGGCTGCAAGCAATTACAATATGGATAATGTAGATGCTGCAAAAAGATATATGTTTTTAGCTATCGAATATGCTGTTCAAGAAGAAATTTGCCTTCCCTTTGCTGAGTTTTTAGATTATTATAAGGATTTATTAGTATCCTTTGGCTCAAATCCTTTTTATACTAGATTTATTAATAAAGTTTTTTCTCTGTACTCTTTGCTTAAGCAAAGCTATGATAATATATTTACAGGTATTTTCACAGAACAAAGCAAGCAGGTGACACACGAGGAGATTAAATTAGCAATAGCAAGAATCGATAATAAAAATATTGATAATCGATTTCCATGTGAATTGACTGAGATTGAGGTAAAATGTTCTAAGCTTGCAGGGAAGAGATATAAAAATGCTGAAATAGCAAAAGAGCTTAATATAAGTGAAAATACCGTTAAACAAGCACTGTATCGTTCCTTTAAAAAATTAGGAATAAGAACAAGGCAGCAATTATTCCATATGATTGATGGGGATATGTAATAAAAGGATATTCAGGCATTTTTACAATGCCTGAATATCCAATTATTTAATTTAAAAAGATATTACATTTGCAGTGTTTCTAAAACTGTTCCGACAGCCTTCATAGCTTTTCCGGCAGCACGCTTTAGCTGTGCAGATTTAGGCTTGTGCATCATTTGAGTTGCTGCAAAAGCAACTGAACCTAATGCAAGACCTACTGCTACACTTTTTACATATCCATTTGATTTAGCCATTTTTTACCGTCCTTTATATATAATTGCTTTTACTTGCACAATTATTTTTTACAGAACGATCAAATTTATAACTATTATTTTATGGAAAAAATAAGGAGATTTTATGTCAGTTTTAAAAAAAGTAGCTGCTATTCATGATATATCGGGAATAGGCAGATGCTCCTTGTCAGTTATTTTACCTACTCTATCAGTTATGGGAATACAAGCATGTGCTGTTCCTACTGCTGTTTTATCAGCTCATACAGGGGGCTTTGGGGATGTTGAAATGAGGGATTTAACCGATTATATCATTCCTTGCTTTGAGCATTATCATACTCAAGGGATAGAATTTGATGCAATATATAGTGGTTTTTTAGCTAGTAAAGCACAGATAGATGGGTGCTTGGCTTTTTTTGAAGGCAACAAAGGCGCTTTAAAGATAGTTGACCCTGTTTTAGGAGATGGCGGAAAGGCGTATCGCACAATAACCCCTTGTATTATTGACGCTATGAAAAAGCTTGTAAAATATGCTGATGTTATAACGCCTAATCTTACGGAAGCGGCAATACTTTTAGGTGAGGATTTCCCTCATGAACTGAGCGTTCAGCAGGCGAAAAGCTGGCTTGTTAGATTGTCGGATAATGCTGAAACAGTTGTAATTACAAGCGTTCCTTTATTGGAAGGAAAGATTTCAAATCTTGGTTATGATAAAAGAAATTCAGCATTTTGGAGAGTAGATTGTGATTTTGTACCTATCCATTATCCCGGAACAGGGGATATTTTTGCAAGCATACTTACGGGCAGCTTGATGAAAGGGGAGAGCTTGCCCATTGCAATAAACAGAGCGACAGCTTTCACACAGATTGCTGTTAAAACAACTTATAGCTACGGCACACCGGCAAGGGAGGGTGTGTTGTTTGAAAAGGTTGTGGGCTGGCTTAATTCCGATGTGACGTTAAGTGATTTTTCGAAATTGTGATTATGGGAGGTTAAATCCGTGTAAAAATCCGTCAAGCTCCATAGAGCATATGTCCCCGCCTATAATTTTATCTTCATATACAAGCAGGTTTGCAAACACATTGGGAGCATATTCATCGGAAGCTGATTTTGGATAATTAATAACTTCATAGGTGTATTTTGTTACTGTCTTACCTTTAAAATTGCTTAGATCAAAGCCCTGCTGTTTTTGCATTTCATTATAATTTTTATAAATTTCATTAAATTGAGGGGGGATAATTATGATTTCCTCTGTTACATTGCTGCTTACCTCCCAACCATAGCTTTTTAAAAACTCTATTCGGCTGACTGATGTTTTTCCCGATACAAACATAGCCAATTCTCCTTCCGATTTAAATATGTGCCACAATATAGGTATAAGCATTATTATAAAAGCAATTATAATAACAAAAAATCTTCCTAATTTTTCTTTGTTGATTTCCATTTTAAATTTCCCCTTTTCACATATCTTTCACAATATCTTGTTTTTGTATAAAAAATATTATGCTTGTATGTTAAAAATCATGCTAGTTTCACAGAAATTCAATTAAATTTATGTATATTCTTACAAAAATAATTGTGTTTTTTGTGAAAAACGATTTCACAAACCCTTTATTGCTCTAGCACAAAGAGATTTTACCTTGATTTTTGTGCAAAATGACGATAAACCGTTATAAATTTATCTATCGCTTTGTTTTCGTTGTGATTTTATATAAACTAAGGTGAAAATATTTGGGTAATAAGTGAATTCCATTTTCATTAGTTTTCTGATATGATTATGAAGGACATTAATATTGAAAAAATGTTGCTTTAATTTGCGAATTGATGAATTGCAATTTTTAATAATTTTAGGAGGTTTTTAAGTGGCTAGTTTATCTTTGAAAGGAATTTACAAACGTTATCCAGGTGGCGTTGTAGCAGTTTCCGACTTTACAATGAACATAAAGGACAAGGAATTTATTATTCTTGTAGGGCCTTCAGGCTGTGGAAAGTCCACTACACTACGTATGATTGCAGGTCTTGAAGAAATATCTGAGGGTGAGTTGTTTATAGGCGACAGACTTGTAAATGATGTAGCACCAAAGGACAGAGATATAGCGATGGTGTTCCAGAACTATGCTCTTTACCCACATATGACAGTATTTGAAAACATGGCTTTTGGTCTTAAATTACGTAAGGTTCGCAAGGACGAGATTAAAAAGCTTGTTGAAGAGGCTGCAAAGGTTCTTGATATTTCACATCTTCTTGATAGAAAGCCGAAGGCACTTTCAGGTGGTCAAAGACAGCGTGTAGCTTTAGGCCGTGCTATTGTACGTGACCCTCAAGTATTCTTACTTGACGAGCCTTTGTCTAACCTTGATGCTAAGCTGCGTGCACAGATGAGGACAGAGCTTTCTAAGCTTCATAAGAAACTGGGTACAACATTTATCTACGTTACTCATGACCAGATTGAGGCTATGACAATGGGTGATAGAATCGTTGTTATGAAGGATGGTTATATTCAGCAGATTGATTCACCTATTAATCTATATGAAAATCCTGTAAACAAGTTTGTTGCTGGATTTATGGGTTCTCCTCAGATGAACTTTATTGACGCTAAGCTTCGCTTGGTTGATGGAAAATACACAGTAGAGTTTGGCTCTGAAGATACAAAGACAACTAGAGGCAGAAAATTCTTCGTTGAAATTCCTAATTCTAAGGTTGTTGATGCACTTCAATACTATGTTGACAAAGACGTTACTCTTGGTATCCGTCCTGAAAACATTCATGACGAGGAAATGTTCTTGTCCAATGCTAAAACAGGCTTGATTGAGGCTACTGTTGACGTTACTGAAATGATGGGTGCTGAAACATATCTATATCTTACTTGTGAGGGTATTCCTTTGACAGCAAGGGTTTCACCTAGAGCCTCTGCACGTCCTCAAGACGTTGTAAAGCTAGCCCTTGACCCACATAAGATTCATCTGTTTGATGTTACTGATGAACATTCTATTTTAAGCTAATATAATTTAAAATAATATAATAAATTTCAAAACAGCACTCTTTAAAGGGTGCTGTTTTTGTTAATACGATAAACAAATTCCATTTTTAAGTGAATATTTTTCATTTATTTGTTAAAACTATCTTTGCAAGGTAAATATTTTATCTGTGAAAGGATGTTTTTAATGAAAAAAGTAAGCTTTAAAGAAAAGACAAAGGCTTTTTTTAAGGGGAAAGGCTTTGTACTTGCCTTGTTGCTGAGTGTGGCGGCCATAGGTACATCAACATATATAGCAACAATACAGACTATGAATAAAATAAGTCCTCCCGATACTACGGATTCAAATGTATGGGTTTATCCTGGAAATGACCAGCCCGTCGATAATCCTCAGTCAGATGTTCCAAAGGATGATTCTGCAGATAATAATGAGGCATCTACTGCTATTGATGATGAAAGCACCAATAGACCTGTCCATACTGACCCTCTTATTATGCCGATTGATGGTGAGATATTAAAGGAATTCAGCAATAATGAGATGGTGGAATCAAAAACTCTTGGTGTATGGAAAACTCATGATGGGGTTGATATTGCTGCTGAAGAGGGTGTTGAAGTAAAATCTATGACAAGTGGAACGGTAAAAGAGGTTAAGGAAGACCCTCTTTGGGGAATAACTGTTATAATCGAACATGAAAACGGATATGAAGGGTATTATTGCAATCTTTCACCAGTTGTTCCAGTGAAAAATGGACAGAAGGTTGATAGTGGAACAGTTATCGGCACAGTTGGAAAAACAGCTGAAATAGAAATAGCAGAGCCATCTCATCTGCATTTTGGGCTTAAGCTGTCGAATAAATGGGTTGACCCTGTAAAAGTTATTGAAGGGAATAAGGAGCAAGGCGAATAATTTATAATAATAAAGGAAGCTTGCAGACTTTGTCTGAAAGCTTCCTTTTTTTATTTTTCATAAGGCTTGCGTGAAGTAAGGAATTCAACAGCACGTTCGATTGAATTTCTTACATGCTCCATTTCGGGCGAATGAAGCTTTTTAGCATTTCGATAATCAAAGCTATTACAGAAGGAATCGACATCTTTATTTAGGCTGTGAATATATTTTTCTATTAGAGCATTAGTGGCTTTTTCAAATGCCTTTAAATCGGATTTTGATAGCTTTTCTTGAGCCTTTACCATTAGCAAATTGTAGTGGGGAACACAGATATATTCTTGAGAATTGTACAGAGTCCTGAATTTTGCGTCATTTACAAACATCGTAAATACAGTTTCCAGCATATGATTTACTCCCCACTCGACCTTAGAGCAAACAAAGCAGGTTTGCGTACTTTCGGCTGATTTTTTTGCTTTTGCATTTTTAGAAAAGAAAATATTCTTATTTTCAAAAACACCTGTTCTTAATTCAGCTAAATAGCTATTTAACATAAGAGCAAGGGAGAGTCGGTTGTTTTGTTTTAACAAATCATTAAAATGCTGATAGCAAAAGCCAAGGCGATTAGTTTCCATGCGAACATCAGGCTCCATCATAGCAGCTCCCATAATATACTCTGCTATATGCTGCTCAACATCATTTCTCATACGGCAGATAGGACAGCCACTGCAAGGCTCGAAAACCTCATTTATAGGGATTGTCAGAATACTTTCTCTCATATATAAACTCCTTGTTGGAAATTATTTAACATTAAATTATTTTTTCAATGCTTGTTTTTATATTATTATTATAGTATAATATTTATAATATTTCAACAGTAAAAACATTAAAAAGCAGGTAGCTATGGATTATTTTTTAAATGCACCGTTAATTGATTTGGAAAAAACGCTTTTATGCGGGCAGGCTTTCAGATGGAAAAAGATTGATGAGGGCTTGTATGAGGGAGTGGCGCATAATCATTATTTGAAATTATCTCAAGCAGAGGATGGGGCGGTTTTACATAATATATGCGAAAAGGACATTCCTTTTTGGGAAAATTATTTTGATTTGCAAACTGATTATAAAAAGGTTTTAGAGCAATTATCTCAGGATAGTATAATGAGAGAGGCTATTATAAATCATGGTGGAATCAGACTTTTAAGGCAGGAGCCTTTTGAAACGTTAATCAGCTTCATCATTAGTCAGAATAATAATATTAAGAGAATATCTGGAATTGTAGAACGCCTTTGCGATGAATTTGGCGAAGATGTTGTTTCAGATGAAGGGGTGTATAAGGCATTTCCCACAGCCGAGGTGCTTGCAAGTCTTGAAGAACCTATGCTTTCTCCTATTAGAGCGGGGTTTAGAAATAGATATATTATTGACGGAGCAAGAAAGGTGTATTATGGCGATGTTAAATTATACGATTTGTATAATTTGAGCTATGATGGGGCTAAAGCTGAGCTTTTAAAGATTACAGGAGTAGGAAACAAGGTAGCTGATTGTGTGCTTTTATTTGGGTTTTATAAGATGGAGTCTTTTCCTGAAGATGTGTGGATAAAACGGGTTCTTAGTGAGTTTTATCCAAAAGGAATACCTCTGTGCTTTAAAGGGTATGAGGGCATTGCTCAGCAGATACTCTTTGATTATATAAGAAATAATAGCGAAAGGACGGAAAAATATGCAAAGTCAAACCAATGATAATCTTAATACTAATGAAAACAATAGCGATTTTCATGAATATGTTCGGGAATCTGAAGATTCCAACGCTGCTTATAAAGGTGGATATAAAGAACAGTTAGCTTCTGATGATAATTTGGAGAAGAATTCTCAGATTGTCATTGATACATCTATTGATGAGAAAAAGGATAGTGATAAAAGGAATTCAGCACCGATTTATGTTGCTTTTATCCTTATTTTATCAATTATTTGTGGAATCCTTGGCGGAATGGTTTTTTCTGAAAAAAATAAAAATCAGAAGTTGATTTCCAAAGTTAATGAGCAGAGTAAACAAATATATGAATATAAATTTGGCACTTTGCCATAAATAGATAGTAAAAGCACTAATTTAAGTAATTTAATAATTAAATTAAGTAAAAAAATATCTTAATTTTAAGCACTTTCACTAATAGACCTGCTGAATATTTATGTTAATTGCACATTGATTTTTTAATTAAATAATGCTAAAATAAAACCGTAATAACATATTTAAAATGCTTCTTATTACTTTAGATTTATCTTAAATCTAGTTAATAATGAGAGTATAGAAAACTATGGAGGTTTTATATGAAAGCTAAAAAAAATCATTTCTTTAGTTGCGTCCGGCTTGATGATGGCATCTACAATAGTTCCTGCAAGTGCGACAGCAAATGTAGATATTAAAGATGTACCACAGCCTAAGTATTCGGCTGGCATTTTCCAAGTTTATGATTCTGACTTTGAGGTTTCCAGAGGTGGGGACAAGCTTCTTAGCGATGATAGCACCACTATTTTACTAATTCCGGGAGGCGGCCCTGCCGAAGATGATCTAGACAGCAAATTACAGCAGAACAAGGAGCTTTGGCACGCTGTTGATTCTATTACCGTTCGTTTTATTATTACAAAAAAGACAAGTGATTTGACAGATAACGGCATTGGATTGACAACTGATGATATTATCAATAAGATAAAAGACAATGCAGCCAAGGAAGAAGCAGGCGAGCCTACTGAGGATATTGAATTTGACTGGATGCAGTTCTACATTCAAGGAGGTAAGCGCAGCGGCTGGCTGTGGACGGATGCAATATATGCAAATCAGAAGTATATGGATGAAATTAAACCGGAAACTGATGGTGGCCCAATTGCTTATGGTGAAGAGATTGAATATACATTTGATATTAAAGGTATAATGGAAGATCCGGATAATGCTAAGGCTTTTGAAAATGATGGTATTTTGAAAATGGGCATGAAAGTGGCTAATGCTGAGTGGGATGAAGAATTCCTTCTGAATGATGATCCTGATGCTGAGCCTAAGTCTGATAAATACCACATTGAGTTTACAGGTCTTTCTGTTAAAGGCGATGAAGAAATTATTAACAAGTATGCTCAAAAGGCGAAGGACCTTGTAGAGGCTGAAGGTGGCAAATTTGAGCCAACTGAAGAATTTGTAAAGCCGAATGTTCCTTTGACTGATGAATCAGATGATAATTCAAGTGATGTTGATACAAGCACTGATGATTCTAGCAGCAATGACTCAAATAGTGATAGTGCAAGTGATACTTCAAGCAAGGACAGTGATAAAAACGGAGTGCCTTGGGGCATTATTGGCGGAATTGCGGCCGGTGTAATTGTTATTGCTGTTATAGTATTTATTGTTGTTAAAAAGAAGAAATAATTTAGGTTGTTTCGTTACATTTAATTATAGGGGGAGTATACTCCCCCTATGATAATGCATTTATCTGATGTTATTTCAGCCGTCGCTTAAAGCAGTTTTATAATATGATGGGATTAATAGGTTACTTATATAGCATTGTTTTGATTTGCTTTTCACTTTTTAAAAAAAGCGTAAATAAAGCGAAACTTTTTACTAACTCTCACCTACTACTTAATTGAACATAACTTACTTTATTATGATTTTTAAAAAATGAAATAACCTCCCTTCATTTTAACTCTTAAGCAAGGCTTGGAATTTTATCCGAGCCTTGTTTAATTTTGTAATTGGCTGTATTGTTGGTGATGGTCGGAGATTTGTACATTTTGCACAATAAACCACACTCAAATTCGTCAAAACGTGCATTGCCATACACATAACTCCAATTGATTGTGCATATTATACAATTTTAAACTTACTATTTCTACAAATCCCACAAGTAAATCTCTATATTTTAGGAATTTCAGAATGTTTTACCGATTATTTATCTAAAAATTTCGTATAGTCACCTTGATTAAAATTAATAAATTTTCACTTATTTCTTTATATATATTGACAGTATCGAACAAACTTGATATAATTATAAAGCAATGCTGATATATAAGTTATGCATTTAATTGAGAAAAATAGGTATTTCCCTACATACTATTTTTAGGGGGCTTTATGTCTTATGTTATTCAAGCAAAGAATGTTTCACGTGATTTTAATGTCGGTGAATCCGTTGTTAATGCTCTTAAATCTGCCAGCCTTGATGTAGAGAGAGGAAAACTCACTATATTAAAAGGGCGCTCTGGTTCAGGGAAAACAACGTTTATTAACATTCTTGGCGCATTGGATGAGCCTACATCTGGTGAAGTTTTTTTTACTTCAAGAGATGGAAGTAAAACTGATATAGTAAAGCTTTCTAATGAAAAGCGTGATAGATTAAGACGAATTAATATGGCTTTTGTCTTTCAGTCTGTCGCTCTCATTTCTACAATGACAGCATATGAAAATGTAGAGCTTGCACTTAGATTAGCGAAATATCCCATTAACAAGCGAAAAGCAAGAGCTTTAGAATGTTTGGCGGCTGTCGGATTAAAGGATAGAGTCAGTCATTTCCCTCACCAGCTTTCAGGTGGTGAACAACAGAGGGTGGCGATAGCACGTGCAATTTCTCATGAGCCTGAGATAATCCTTGCTGATGAGCCTACTGCCGAGCTAGATTCAGCTTCAGCAAGAATTGTTGTAGATATGTTTAAGAATTTGGCACATAATCAAGGGATATCAATTCTTATGACAACACATGATACAGCTATGATGTCTGTGGCAGATAAAATTTACACTCTTAGTGATGGAAAACTTATTTCGCAAGAGTAAAATTTTTCAATGTAATCGTTAGCAAAAAAGAGTGGTGAATATGCCGAAAAAAATTTACATACCAAAACCTGACAAGTATATGGTGCGGTGTGAAGGACTAGTAAAGATATATAAATCCTCAAAAAGTGAAGTGAAAGCATTAAGAGGTCTTGATTTAAAGGTTGAAAAAGGCGAGCTTATGGCGATAATTGGTGCTAGTGGCAGCGGAAAGTCAACGGTGCTTAATATGTTGGGTGGCTTGGATAAGCCTACGTCCGGAGAACTATTTATTAATGGGCGGGATATGCTTTCCATGTCGGAGGAGGATTATATAAGGTTTAAGAGGGATACAGTGGGCTTTGTTTGGCAGAATAATGCGAGAAATCTCATTCCCTATCTTACAGCAGTAGAAAATGTAGAAGTGCCCTTGCTTTTTTCCAGAAACAACAAGCGACGGGAAAGGGCTAGGGAGCTGTTAAACCTTGTGGGTCTTTCTCACAGGGAGAATAACAAGCTAGATCAGCTTTCCGGTGGTGAGCAGCAAAGAGTTGCGATTGCTATTGCTCTTGCAAATAGTCCTAAGCTTCTCTTAGCAGATGAGCCTACGGGATCAGTGGATTCTAGGACATCTGATAATATTATAAATATTTTTAGAACATTAAACACAGAAATGAATGTCACTATTATAATAGTGACGCATGACAATTCTCTGGCAAAGTCAATAGACCATGTTGTAAGGATTAAAGATGGAGTGGCTGTTGATGCTTTTGTTTAGATTATTTAATTATGTTGATTAAAAGTCAAGTTACTTTTTAAAATAAAAACTGTTTTTATATTATGAAACAGAAAGGTGGATTTTTACAGTGACCAGCTTAGAAAAATCAAAATTTTTAAGGATAATATCTGCGATTTTAGGAGGAGTATGTGCTTTTAGCATGGTGGTTTCTCCTATTTCGGCTGTTGCACAGGCTGAGGAACAAACACAAGCAACGGAAGATGCTGCTCAAAATACCGAGGAGGTTGAAGAGCCGATAGAACTGGATGAAGCAGATATTGAGCTAGCTTTAGAAGAGGCTTTGGAATCTATGGTAAAGGGTAATCCGTATTACCAATACATAGAAAAGTATTCTGATAAGGCTGAACCAATGGAAGAAATAGTTATTCCTGCTAATGTGGGTGAAGCTAATGATGAGGCTGAGGTTGAAATAGGTTCATTTGAGGGCAGAGATAATGTTTTACGCTGGTCAAATGATACAGGCGAGGTTACTTTTAAGTTTAATGTAAAGACTGAAGGTCTTTATAAGCTTGAAATGAATTATTTTCCTATATCTGGCAGGGCAAATGAAATTGAATTAGGTATTCTTCTTGATGGTGAAGCACCCTATGATCAAGTGGCACAGATTCAGATTGATCGATTGTTTAAGGACGCTACTGAAATCACAACGGATAAGAAGGACAATCAGTCACGCCCACAGGTTGTTGCATATGATGCGTGGATGAGTTATTCTATCAAGGATAAGGACGGGGTTTACAACGAGCCTTTGTCATTTTATCTTACAAAAGGTGAGCATACTATTACGCTCACTGGTGTTAAAATGAATTTAATTTTTGATAGCTTTAGGTTTTATAATCAAGAAGAGCTTGATGAGTATGTAGCGCCGACTGAGGAGGAACTGGAAAATACTCCTGCACTTCCTGATAATAAAGCTATTTTAATTGAGGCTGAAAATTCTTTATACAAAAATTCTGCTACTCTTTATGCTACTAAGGATAGAACTGATTATATGGCTAGCCCATCACACCCTGTTAAGCAGAGATATAATACTGTTGGACAGGATACATGGAATAAGGCGGGTCAGAGCATAACTTGGGAGGTTACTGTTCCTAATGATGGATATTACAGCATTAATATGCGTGTAAATCAAAGCACAATGAGGGGACTTTATACAAACCGCAGACTTTACGTTGATGGCGAAGTACCAAATGAAGCTTTTAACCAGATTAAATTTGAATACAATGGTAAGTGGTATGAAAAAGAAATTGGTGATGAGAATGGCAAGCCTTATTATATATATTTAACAGGCGGTGAAAAGCATACTATCACCCTTGAGGCTATTCCCGGTGAAATTGGCGAGGTAATGCAAAGGCTTGATAATATTATTTATATATTAAACAACTATTATATAAGAATTCTTATGATCACAGGCCCTACACCTGATGAATATACTGACTATAATGTGCATGTTTCTATTCCTGAATTGCAATCTGTATTGCAGGAAATGATTGATAGATTAAAAGAAGAAAAGGCAGAAATAGATAGGATAGCAGGTGGCGAAAGCTCAGAGGGCTCCGAGCTTAATGCTTTGGCAACGGTCTTGCAGCGAGCAGTTGATAAGCCAAGGCAAATTCCTAAAATGCTTGATGTTTTAAAAAGTCAGATTTCTTCAGTTTCTGCATGGATGAGAGATTTTAGAAATCAGCCTTTGGAAATGGACTTTTTAGAAGTTAAGACGGTTCATGATTCTTATAGAAATAAAAAATACAATTTCTTTGAATCTTTTTCTTTTGGATTTAGAGCATTTATAGGCTCATTTTTTGAAGATTATAGCTCAATTTCTGATTCTACCACACAGGCACTTAATGTTTGGGTTGGTACTTCCAGAGACCAAGCTTCAATAGTTAATGAGCTAGTTACTTCATCTTTTACTCCACAAGAAAACATAAATGTAAATGTAAGCCTTGTAATCGGTTCGGTAATTGAAGCGAGCCTTGCAGGAAAAGGGCCTGAGATTGCCATGTTCTTAGGCGGCGACTATCCGATTAACCTTGCGGCGAGAGGATTGTTAGTTGATCTGAAAAGTGAGTTTTCAGACTTTGACGATGTGGCAACTAGATTTAATGAAGATGTTTTGACTCACTATGAATTTAACGATGGTGTTTATGGCCTGCCATCACAGCAGACTTTCCCTATGATGTTCTATCGTAAGGATGTGCTTGAGGATCTAGGCTTTGATAGCCCTCCTGAAACATGGGACGAACTTGTAAATATGCTGTCAAAAATTCAATCTAAGCATTTACAGGTAGGCTTGATTTTACCGGGTACAGTTACTTCACAGATTTTTGATGCAGGACATACATTAATTGCATTAATGCTTCAGTCAGGACAAGAGATTTATACAGAGGATCTAAAGCAGACAACATTCGACACCCCTGAAGCAAATGAAAAGTTTGAATACTGGACAGACTTTTATGTTAATTATAGCTTTGATCAGCAGTATGATGCTTTCTCAAGATTTAGAACAGGTGAAATGCCGATTGTTATTCAGCCCTATACTTTCTACAATCAGCTGACTGTTGCAGCCCCTGAAATTAGAGGACTTTGGGACTTTACACTTATTCCTGGTACTGAGCAGGCAGACGGTTCTATAAGCCACCTTACAAACTCTACTTCAACTGGTATTGTTATTTTTGAAAAGGTTGCTAATAAGCGTGCTGCATGGACTTTCTTAAAATGGTTTACTGAAACGCAGACTCAGGTGGATTATGGTAGAGCGCAAGAGGCTGTAATGGGCCCCTTGGGACGTTATGACACAGCTAATCTTGAGGCTTTAAAGGAATTGCCATGGTCAACTGCTGAGTACGAAAAAATTTCTGCACAAATGGCACAGCTGAAGGAGGTTCCTATAATTCCTGCTTCATATGTTGTTACAAGAAATGTTAATAATATTTTCAGATCCGTTGTAAATGACCATGACTATCTGAATTATTCAATCCTTAAATATAATCGAGATATTAATAATGAAATTATTAGAAAACGCCAAGGATTGGGCATGGATTAGTGGATTGACTGATTTACTAGAATCAAGATATTCTGTCACGCTTTTGCGTGACAGAAATCCATAAAGCTTAGGAGGAATCGTTTTGCTTTCAAAAGAAAAGACAAAGTATATTGAAGATAGTCGCTTCAAATATACGCTTCGTGAAATCAAGAAAAACGCTAGTGTATATTTACTTATTGCACCGTTTTTCTTACTGTTTATTGTATTTTTAGTTGTACCTATTTTAATTTCACTGCCCATAGGTTTTACAAACTTTGACATGGTTCAATTTCCTAAATGGGTAGGAATGGATAACTTTTACACTTTATTTTTACAGGATGAAGTATTTTTAATAGCTATTAAAAATACCATGATATTTGCCTTTATTACAGGTCCGGTTGGTTATATGATGTGCTTTTTACTAGCATGGGCAATAAATGAGATGCCTAAATTTTTAAAGACATTGTTTACCTTTGTATTTTATGCTCCTACACTAGCGGGAAATATTTATACAACATGGCAGCTAATTTTCTCTGGTGATACTTATGGTATATTAAACTCATGGCTTATACAGTTAGGTATTATAAACGGTCCTATTCAGTGGCTGACTGATGCTAACTACATATTAACATCGGTTATAATAGTGCAGATTTGGATGAGCTTAGGTGCTGGCTTCCTTGCTATCCGTGCGGGACTTCAGGGTATAGACCGTTCTTACTACGAGGCGGGCGCTATTGATGGTATTAAAAATAGGACACAGGAGCTGCTTTATATTACTGTTCCCAGCATGGGGCCTCAGCTGCTGTTTGCGGCAGTAATGACTATTACAGGCTCATTTACTGCTGGTGATATAGGAAGATTCCTTACTGCTTTCCCAAGTACTGACTATGCTGCACATACGATAATGACACATGCTTATGACTATGGATATATTCGTTTTGAGATGGGGTATGCATCTGCGATATGCTTTATATTATTTATTGTAATGCTGTTTGCTAATTCACTCATCAGGCGTATTCTAGGTCGATACTTAAACGATTAACGAATAATCTCTAGAAAGGATGGTAGATAAACGTGTCTATTTTCAGTAAATTTAAAAACAGAGATCGTAAGCATAGAAAGTCATATGGCGGCTCAAGGGCTGGCGCATTCTTCTTGTTTCTTGTGCTTATTTTACTAGGCGTATTTATGATTTTTCCGATATACTTATCGGTTATTCAATCGATAAAACCGCCTCAGGAATTATTTGAATTTCCTCCTAAGCTTTATGCGGTAAATCCTACTGACCAAAACTACACAGATATGATGAAGCTTGTAGGCAGCCAGTGGGTTCCGTTTTCTAGATATGCTTTTAACTCTGTTGTAATAGCAGTTTCAGTTACAGTTTTACAGCTTGTATTTGCATCATCAGCAGCTTATGCTTTGGCAAAGGTAAAGTTCCCCGGTGTTAAATTTTTCAATAAATTAATTACACTTGCTTTGCTTTTTACTAGTCAGGTATTGTTTATAATGCAGTATCTTGTAATGGCAAGCTTAAATCTAATCGATACTTTGGCTGCTGTTATCTTACCGGCAATATCAACAGCAATGGGACTATTCTTAATGATACAGTTCATGGGGCAAATACATGATGCTATGATTGAGGCGGCAAAGCTTGACGGAGCCAGTCATATAAGAATATGCTGGCAAATCGTTATGCCGAATGTTAAGCCAGCGTGGCTAACGCTTATGATTTTTGCTTTCCAAGGCGCATGGCAGATAAACGGATATGCTTTTATTTATTCAGAACAGCTAAAGCCGATTCCGGCAGTATTACAGCAGATAGCTACTGAGGTAATCAAGCGTGCGGGTGTGGCTGCAGCTACTGTTGTAATCATGATGGTACCGCCAATTGTTTTATTCCTTATTGCTCAAAGTAATATTATCGAAACAATGGCTCAATCAGGAATTAAGGACTAGGCCAAAAGAAAGGGTGATTATTTTGCAAAGAATACGCATAACAAAACGTATTTTAAGCACTGCCTTGGCGACACTTATTGCGGGGTCTATGTTTGCAGTTCCTGCTTTGGCTGAGGAAGCTTATGACGGTTATTTATACGATTGGTGGAACGAAGCTATCCCTTCTCAGACCGGTTATGTTCCTGAAAGGCAAGTAACGGGTAATGATTTAGGGATTGGAGATTTTAAGGTTCCTTTAGATATTTTTGCTACCGATGAAGGCGATTTCTATGTAGCAGATTCAGAGTTTGAAACGAATTTTGATGACGGTACTTATTCAAAGGGCAGAATCGTTAAAATTGATAATGATATGGAAAAAGCTACTGCTGTATTTGATAGAGTTGATTTATCTGAGGTTGGTGATTGGCTGTCAGCTCAAAAGGAAAGGTTTGACAGTGGCGAAATCGATGAAATTGAGTACAATGCAATTACAGCACAAGGATTTAATATTCCTGCTGGCGTGTATGTGACTCCGGACGATATGCTTTATGTAGCAGATAGTAAAAACCGCAGGGTTATTGCAGGTTATCAGAGAAAAGATAGTCAGGGAAATGATATTTTCGTAGCTAAGTATATTTATATAAGGCCTGATGAAAAGGATTATGACGAAAATGTAGCCTTTGAGCCGACTAAAGTAGTTGTAGACAGAGCGAAAAATGTATACGCCAATGTTAAATCAATTACTAAGGGAGCTGTGGAATTTTCCGAAACAGGCGAATTTAACAGATATTTTGGTGCTAATAGGGTTAAGAGAACAGCAGAGGTATTAGCTAGTAAGGTTTGGCAATTTTTCATGACTGAGGAGCAGCTTCAAAAGTCCAAGAAGAATGTATCTGCTGAGTTTTCGAATTTTGATATAGATGATGATAACTTTATCTACACGGTTACCGAGGTAAAAAGTGCCGATATAGACGTATTGAAAAAGGTAAGCCCAAAGGGAACAAATGTTTTTGAATCAATGGGGATATCCGATACAACCTTTGGCGATTTTTACAGTGTTCGTTATCGTGATGTAACATACAGCTCACAGATTATTGATGTAGATATCAGTGAAAATGGTTTGATAAATCTCTTGGACGCACAAACAGGTAGAGTTTTTGTATATGATCAGGATTGCCTTTTGTTATATATTTATGGAGGATTAGGTAATCAAAAAGGTACTTTTACTACTCCTAAGGCTTTGGAAACATATGGCGATAAATCCTATGTGCTTGATATGGAAAAGGCAAATATCACAATATTCAAGCAGACGGAGTTTGGAGCTATTGTAAATGATGCAATTGAGCTTTATAGTGACGGTAAATATACTGAGTCTATGGAATTGTGGGATGAGGTTTTACGTCGTGATAACAACTACTGGTTTGCTTATGTAGCGATAGGAAATGCTTATTTGTTCCTAGGCGAATATGATAAGGCAATGGATTATTTCTATATGAATAGCAGAGGCGGATATAATCAAGCTTTTAGAAATTTCCGAATGGAGTATGTAAGAAACAATTTCAGTGTTATTTTAGGAATTATTTTAGCAGTAATTATAATACCTATTGTAATTAAAAAAGTAATCAAAATCAGTAAAAAGCTCAAGCAGAAGAAGGGGGCGGCGTGATGAAATATGAAGTAAATGTTCCTGATTGGAAATGGCCTTTTTATGTTTCAAGACACCCTTTTGAAGGTTTTGAAGATTTAAGATGGAAAAAAGCATATAAAATGCGTTATGCAATAATTATTGTTGCATTATGGTTTGTTATCAGAGTGCTTGAATCTACTGAAATGCCATTTTTGCACAGGGTTTTTAATGAGAGGGTTTATAATGTTATTCCTGATTTCAGCTCGACGGTTTTGTTATTTTTGACATGGGTTGTAGCAAACTGGGCGTTATGTACTCTGTTCAATGGTGAAGGTACTATGAAAAGGGTTTTTGTTACTTCGGCATATGCTTTAGTGCCTTATGTAGGGTCAAGGTATTTAGGATTTGTAATAAGTTTCATGCTGTCACGCTCTGAAGAATCTTTTTTGACATTTATATATCTTTTTGGTACGGCATGGTCCTTATTATTAATGATTTCAGGAATTAGGACAGTACATCAGTATACAATACCACTCACTATTTTAGCAATGCTCTTTACAGCGTTTGGCATGGCTATCATTGTTATTCTGCTTGTACTGTTGGCAATGCTCTTTCAGCAGGTGTATGTATTTGGCTATTCTGTATTTACTGAGCTGCTTTACAGATTTCCAAGTATGCAGCCATGGCAATTGGGATTAATAAGCGTGGGTGCTATTATTGCAGTAGTAGCTATAATTCATTTATTATACAAGCTGCATGATATACATTTGCAAAAAAAGGAGAATAAAAGCCTTGAGCTTTCAAAAATATAGCCGAACATAATGAAAATGGTGGTGTAACGATGCTTCAATTAAGAAAAAAGTTAATGGCAGGAATTTTAGCTGCCGTTATGCTCATTTCGACAGGGCAGGGCGTTTTATCAGATACAGCTCAGCAGGAAGAGGGAAATGTATCTGATGCTGATAACAGCCAGACCGTTCAAGATAATACTGAAACGGATCAAACACAGTCAGATCAGCAGGATGCACCTGATGATTCTGCCGAGCTAGCAGAACCTATTACTGAGGAAGAGGCTTTGGCTAAGACTACTCTTATGGCTGAAAACAGCAATTTAGCTGTATATCTTTCTGAGGAAACAGGTTTAATTGCTCTTAAGGATAAGAAAAACGATTATATATGGTGGTCTTATCCGTATGATGTTGATTCAGATAAGTTATCAAATCAGACTAGAAAGGAAGAAATAAAATCTGCTCTAGTTGTTAAAACATTTGCTGCTGATGAGTATTTTTCATATACAAATTCAGTTGCACAAGGTGGTATGTCAATAGAAAAAATTGACAATGGTTTTAAAGTAACTTATGACTTTGTAGGTACGGATATAAAGATTCCTGTTTATTATACATTGCAGGAGGACTATCTTGATGCAGAAATACCTACTGATGAAATTACAGAAACTGATATAACTAATTTAGGGCTTTCTGATAGTAATCCTATTATTTCAGAAATTAATCTAATGATGTCTTTTGGTGCAGGTTCAACTAAGGACGATGGTTATATGGTAATTCCAGATGGCTCAGGTGCAGTTATTGAATTTAATAATCAAAAGAAAAACTATATTAATTATGAGGGGCAAATCTACGGTCGAGATTCCAATCTTGCATTAGTACGAGCTCCTGCTAAAACGCAAACAGTTAATCTTCCGCTGCTAGGTATTGTAAAGCAGGATAATGCACTTCTAGCACTTATAGAAAGCGGAGATGCAAATGCTAGCATTAATGCTAATGTTAGTGAAACTACAATAAAAAGCAGCTCATATAATATGGCTTGGTTTAAATTTCAAACAAGGAGTAAGGACAGCTTTTTCATGGGTACTAGGAGTGAGTCTTTAACTGCTGAAGAAACCGGACCTATCAGCCTTAAAAAGATTAAGGTACGTTATTATCCTATTTCTGATAAGAACAAAGATGAAATTTCATATGCTGATGTAGCTTTAAAATATCAAGATTATTTGTTAAATGATTTAAATATAGAAGAAATTGAGTCCGACTCACCATTATCACTTATTTTCTATGGTGGTACGATGCTTGATAAGAGTATTGCAGGATTTCCTGTAAGTCTTCAGACTCCGGCTACAAAGTATAAAGATGCAAAGCAGATGCTTGAGGAATTAAAGCAGCTTGGCGTTGAAAACATGGTAGTTAATTATAGCGAGTTTAATAAAGCGGGCATAACTGAGCGAATGACTGATGAAGTTGACTATTCAAGCAAGCTTGGTGGCAAAAAGGACTTTGACGAACTGCTGGAATATGCTAATACAAATGGCATATCACTTTTCCCTGAAATGGATATTCAAGAATATAAGAGAAGTGGAAATGGATACTCTAAGACCACAAATTCAGCAGTGAGATTGAGCAAAAGCTATGCAACGCAACTTCCTTTTGAAATGGCATATGGTACTGAGCATCCAACTAGAACAGTGCATACAATTATGTCGCCAGCTTTCTATGTTGAAACAGTAAAGAATATTGCGAATAGCTTTAAGAAAAATAATATTCAAAATATAAGTCTTGCTAATGCTACAACAATGCTTTACAGCGATTTTGGTATCAGAAATGTTTCACGTACAGACGCTGTTTCTATGCTTCAAGAAAGCTATCAAGCTCTGAAAGACAATGGCATTTCAATAATGGCAGAGGGTGCGAATCATTATGCACTTCCATATGTATCCTTTATTCAGGATTCACCTTTATATAGCAGTAATTATGATTTGTTCGATTATGATATACCATTTTATCAGATAGCTTTACATGGAGTTATTCCCATGTCATCAACTGCTGTAAATGAAAGCTCAGATGCTGCTAAGCATTTACTATTATCTCTTTCAACAGGCACAGCCTTGGAATATGAATTTATGAAGGAAAAGCCAAACACCTTTGCAACAACTGAATACGAGGATTATTACTATACATTCTTTGACGGTTGGAAGGAAATGGCCGCTAATGAGTATAAGATGGCTAAGGACATCATAGGTTCCGTAATAAATAAAAAAATTGTTGACCATAAGATGATTTCACGCAGTATCATGGAAACGGAATTTGAAGATGGCACGACTATAAAGATTGATACAGAAAATCTCACCTTAGAATTAAACGGTGAAACAATTGATTTTTCTAATTATGGTGTGACAAATATGAAAGGAGCTGAGTAGGTTGTCCGAAAAAAAGGATAAGCAGGTTAAAAGCGATGAAAAAGAGCTTTTAGCACAGGAAAGTTTGCAGCAAAAGGACATGACTAATGACTCCAAAGAAAAAAAGGTTTATCGTTCTGCCCACAACACTGCTAGTGCAGCACATATTTTAGCAGAAGGAGAGGAAGTTGATGTTCGCCGTAAGTCTGGCCGAAAAGAGAAAAAGATAAAAACATCGAAAATTTCTTATGAAAATAAGAAAAAGTTATATGGATATGGTTTTATATCGATTTGGCTTGTTGGTGTGCTTTGGTTATTTATCAATCCTTTGATTACTTCAATTCATTATGCATTTAGTAAAACTGCTATTGTGGATAATGAGCTTGGTCTTAAAAAGGGTATGACGGGTGCTGGTATGCACACACAGTGGATAGGATTTGGAAACTTTGAGCGAGCATTTACGCAGGAACCGGATTATATAAAGGCCCTAACCAGCTCTTTAGCTGATTTAGCACCTAAGGTAATTTTAATTTTAGTGTTCTCTTTGTTTATTGCTGTTATATTAAATCAAAAATTTAGGGGACGCACTTTTGTAAGATCCGTATTCTTTTTACCCGTGCTTATCGCAACAGGTCCGATTATATCCGTTATCAATGGTGAAGCGATAGCGACACAGGGTGTAGCTGATGCTGAGCAGTTTAGTGCATTATTTAAGACGGACCTTGTGGGAGAATTGATGACCTTTATGGGACTTAGTAATATAAGTCCGCAGTTTACAGAATTTATCGGTACTATGACAAGCGATATTTTCAACCTTGTTTGGAACTCGGGTATTCAGATTTTGATATTCCTTGCAGCATTGCAGAATATACCACGACCAGCTAAGGAAGCTGCAATGATAGAGGGTGCAACAGCATGGGAGTTTTTCTGGAAGGTTACACTTCCATATATAAGCCCTATGATTCTTGCAAACATCGTTTATACAGTAATAGATGCATTTATCGACCCACAAAACCCTGTTATGGAATATGTAATGGGTAGAGCACAGGCGTGGGAACATGGTTATGCAGCAGCGTTAGCTTGGGTATACTTTTTGATAGTTTTGGCGGCGCTTGCAATAGTCACAGCAGTAGTAAACAAATTTGTTTACTATGAGGTAGAGTAAAGGAGGATAAAAATGACTGATAATAAGTTTGACGGTCTGGAAGATAAGGACATTATTCAGCCTAAGGATTCCTCCGATATATTCGAGGAGCTGGGGCAGGATTCACCCTTTGCTGAAAAATCAGACGGTGAGGTTAAGGCATCTGCTGAAAGTGTAGCAAAAGCGATTGCAGACATAAATAGCTTTGGTGAAGGAACAGTGATGGAAACATCGGCTGTTGAATCAAAAAAGAAAACAAAAAAATCAAAGCAGAATAAAAATCCATATCATGTATCAAATTTTGATATATTAAAGAATTTTAAATCCTATTCATCTGATGAAAGAAAGCATTATAGATATGTGTTTTTTAGAAGAATAGGTATGAAGGTTTGGCCGATATTTAGATTTTTAATACTTTTTGGTTTGTGCTTTGTAGTACTTTATCCAATTATATATATGATTTCGGTTGCAATTAGGCCGCAGATTGAAATGAGTGACCCTTCAATCATGTGGATACCAAAGACCATTAGATGGGAAAACTTCTCTGAAGCATGGAACGCAATGAGCTATGCTCAGGCGGTAGGAAATACGTTGTCAATCAATTTAGTATCGGCTGTATTATCTGTTGCAGTTTGTGCTATGACGGGCTATGGATTTGCTAGGTTCAATTTCAAAGGCAAAAAGCTTTTGTTTGGTATTGTAATTTTACAAATCATTGTACCTATACAAATAATTATTATGCCTCAATTTTCACTTTTTAGAAACTTTGATATACTAGGTATTTTTTCAGCTTTAGATGGAGCGCCACTAACACTTACTGATACGCCAATGCTATTCTACATTAAAGCGATTATGGGTAATGGTATTCGCTCAGGCTTATTTATATTACTGTTCAGGCAATTTTTTAGAGGCTTGCCTAAGGAGCTTGAGGATGCTGCATATTTAGATGGTTGTGGTCCATTTCAGACTTTTACTAAAATAATGGTACCAAATGCAGCTAGCTCATTCCTTACCGTATTTATTTTCTCAATAGTTTGGTATTGGAATGATTATTATGAAAGCTCTATGTTTTTACAAAACACGATTACAGTATCAATGAAGGTTTCGCTAATGGGTACAGAGTTTCCTCTTGAGCTGCTGCCGACAGGTATGGGCGGCGGACCGGTTTCGGTACTTGTATGGATGCAGGCAGGCTGTATACTAGCTATTATACCAATTATTCTAATGTATATTTTCTTGCAAAAGCATTTTACAGAAGGTATTGAACGTTCGGGCTTTGCTAACTAATTAATTTACAATAATAAAAAGAGGGGAAATATCCCCTCTTTTTTGTGTTATAATACAGATTTTAATCTCGGATTTTAACATTTCCTATATCTGTTTCAACCTTTATTTTATGCATTCCATCGCCATTTACTGAATAAATGCCACTGGATATAGTAGAATTAAAATCTTTAAGCTGTACCGCCACTTTTCCAATATCACTCGCAGACTCTATATAAGCACCTGAGCCATTTGGCAAGGTTATATTAACATCCCCTATATTGTTTGAGAGTTCTAAATCACCATCCCACTTAGCATAATTAACGTCAACGCTACCTACATTTGTTTCTATCTTGCCTTTACCAGTAAGTCCATTAATGAATAATTCTCCTATATCAGCATTAATATCAAATTCATCAAAGCTGGCATTATTAATAGTTAAGCTGCCAGAATTAGTGTCAGCCTCTAATGTACTGCCTCTTTTAGCTAGGGAGGTATATTCTAAACTCCCTAAATCACTTTCAATATCAACAAAATTGGAGTTTGCTGTTATATTAAAATTACCGATATTTGAGAAAAACACTAAGCTATTTGTGTTAATATCGGTTATTTTCCCCTCACCGATACTAGTTGAAAAATTTATCCTATTGTATTGTTTTTGTGGTAAATTTATTGTAATGCTAGTTTTACCATTATTATTTAAATACCATTTTAAACTACCTGAGTTAAAATAGCTGAAAAATGTTCCGCCTTGTTTTACTGTTAAATTATTATTTTCAGAGGATATAGAGGGAATATGAGATTCTTTAAAAACCTTATATTCAATTTTTATATCTTGCCTTTCCTCAGCTACTAAATATATTTCATCAAAATACTCTAAATTAATATCTATATCGTTAATATCATACAAGTTATTACTGATAGTAATATTATCTGTAATCAATTGCTCGCTTTTATCTACAAATTGCAAGGTTATAATTGAACCAATCAATCCAACAACAAATAATGACAGACCTATTATTGATATTTTTTTCATAGCTTCACCTCAAGTTTTTCTTTGCCTAGTAAGTGCAAATGCCAGTTTATATAATATTTACAAAGCATAATAAATAATCTGACTAGATATATTACACCAATAACTGATAAAATTATAGCACCGGTAATCATTATTAAATTGAAAATTAAAAAAAGCACATTATTGATAACACTTGAATAGAAGATTAAATCAATAGCAGTTATGAGTAAGCCTAAAGGTGTAAAGCATAATCCAAAAACAGTAGCACCAAGTGCAAACATTAACCAGAATAACAGTAAAACATCAGCTATAATTAAAAAGACAAATGCAGTTGTATTTTTCCCATGTAAATGGTGTTTTTCCGTGATTGGTTCTTGCCCTTGTGGTAAAAACCCTAGAGCAATTTCCTTTATATCACCAAGGTTATTGCATATTTCTTCTTCGGTTAAACCTTGTTCCTTTCCACTTTCAAAGTGCTGCTCAAAATCCGATAGTATATCGGAATCAAAGCTAATACCGAGTATATCCATTTGCTCGTGAAGTTGCCTGATAAACTCTTTTTTTGTAGTTGGATTACTCATTCGCTCCCCTCCCTTGCATCTCATTATTTATAAGGTTATTTACATTTTCCACAAAATCCAGCCACTCCTTTTGCATTTTTTCCTGTGTTTCCAAGCCATTTTCGGTAATTTTATAATATTTTCGTGCTGGTCCTTCATTCGACTCAACAATATAGGATTGAATTTGCTTATTATCCTTTAATCTCTTTAGCAATGGATAAACCGTGCCTTCCGTAATGTGCATGAAATCTGAAATCTTGTTTACTAACTCATAACCATAGCAATCAGCATTTTTGACAATGGAGAGTACACATAGCTCAAGCACACCTCTTTTTAATTGAGAATTCATAATACCTCCTTTTCATGATTATATTATAACATATAGTATTGTGTAATGCATGGTACTATGGCAATAAAGTTTAAAATATAATAATTTTATTACTATTTAACAAATGTGAAATAAACTTAAATGCAAAAATATCTAAAATATACAAAAGGCTTGTCAATGTGACAAGCCTTTTACTAATTTGTTATTCGTCAAAAACTGAACAGAGCTTTGAGGTTTGTTTAATACCATTTTCACCGTTTATTAAAACCTCTCCCCAATCCTTTGAAAGTGTATTTCCCTCCCAATCTTCAGCTAGATCGAGGTATTCAACTCCTCCACCATTACCTTTCCAGCTCCAACCAAGATAGCCTATGTTATTTTCCGTTGTATACTTCATAATATATTCTTCATCTACATTGCCATCGGAATGCTTGTAGCCAAATTCACCAACAATCACACACAAGCCTTGCTCGGTAATTTTCCTTAGATTGTCGCTGATAGTTCTTGGAAAATTTCCAGCTGTTCCATACATATGAACAGAGAACATGGTGTTTTTGTCGGGATCTGATTCAAAAACTTCTTTTCCATAGTCAGCTATGCTTTGTGCATATTGTCCCCAGCCACCGGCATCAACCATAATCGTATTTTTAATTCCTGCATCTCTCAAACGGGGAATAGCCTTTACATAAGCGTCACGCCACATTTCGCTATCACTTTTGCCTGGCCATTCATTAGCAATATTAAGGATTACAAAGGCTTCATTTCCAATAAGTGCGTCTTTTATTTCAATCCAATAGTCAACAATTTTTTCAATTTCTTCAGGATCATCTCTACCTGTGGCATCATGAACCTCAAGCACTGCAATCATTTTATATGCCTTACATCTTTTTATAATATCTTCAACATCCTTTTGAGCTGTTTTCTTCCATTGTATGCCATTTGAAAGCACGATTCTAACTGTGTTAGATCCTGTTTCAGCAATAGCAGGAATAACGGTTTTTATCTTATCTTGAAACCAAGTGTGGGAGTGATTGACTCCACGCATAACAAAAGGATTTCCGTTAGCATCGATAAGGTTATTTCCATCAACAGTAAATCCCTTATCAAAGGTTTTATCAACGATAGGAGGAAGTATATCGGGTGCCTCGGTAGTGTCTGGGGGAATTTCAAAGTCGAAGGTTGTAGTTGCAATTTCACTTTGTGTTGCTTTCGGTGTTGTTTCTTCCTTATCAGAGGAATTGTCACCATCATTACAGCCCACTAGCGAAAGTGCAAGTGTTAGTGATAGAATAAGTGCAGCAATTTTTTTCATAATAACTCCTTTTTATTTATTTCTAAACCAGTTTCTTAAATACTTGCCAGACTCACTTAATTGACTTTCTGACCAGTTAGATACAGTATTAGTTGAGGGAAGTAAAATACTGCTTGTTTCATTTTTATTTGCAATATTCCATGCGAAATAGCTAATGTTGTATTTATCAAGCATTTGCAGCCATAGTTTTGATTGAGTATAGTCTATTGAGCCATTGCCGTCGGCTGAGCCTAATCCAAATTCACTTATGATAACAGGTAAACCAGCATCATAGCATTGCTTTAACCTATCTCTTAAGTATTGAGTATGAGTAGCGGCATAGAAATGTAAAGCATACAGAATGTTATCATACTTTAAGGGCTTTGCTAGAGCCTTGTCAATGTCTTGACTCCATGTAGGTGTGCCTACAATTATTACAGCGTCCTTATCATGTTTTCTGATAACGGGTATAACTTCATTAGTGTAGGAATAAACACTATCCCACGTAGCAGAACCATTTGGCTCATTGCATATTTCGTAAATAACATTTGTGTGATTTTTATAAAGGCTTGCCATTTCATTGAAAAATGCAATTGCATCTGATTTATGCTTATTAGGGTCTTGGTCACTTAGTATATGCCAGTCTATAATAACGTACATTCCCAGCTCGGTAGCTGCATCAACACCTTTTTTAACAAGATTTTTAAGATAAGTCTTATCTCCTCCGCCCTCAGAATAGCCATTGTATTCAGCGGTATACATGGCAAGTCTAACTGCATTGATATTCCAATCATCACGAAGGGTCTTAAAGGTGTCCTTGCTTACATATTGAGGAAACCACGCTATACCGTGGGTGGACATTCCATAAAGCTGAATTTTATTTCCCTTGCTGTCAACAAGATTAGTGCCATTAACGCTCAAAGCTCCATGAGTTTTTGCAAAATTGCTTGCATCAGTTGGGGTGCTTGAATTATCAGAGGATTTTGTACTTTTCTTAGTTGCTGAATTGGTTTTTGCTTTTGTGAAAGCAGGATTAACATATGTTTTTTCAGTTGTAGCGGAAGCAGAGGTTTTTGCTTTTGTGGAGGTAGTGGAGCTAGTGGAGGTAGTTGTATTAAAAGCAGTTGTTTGAGTATCGGTTGTTGTAAAAACCATAGTATCCTTTGTAGAAGTAGAACTATTAGTTGAATTAGATGTATTGGAATTGTCACTAACACAAGATGTAAAGAGCATTACACAAGATAAAAATAAAGCTGTAAGTGTGTGGATTTTCTTTTTCATTCCCATAAACTCCTTAAATATTCTTTTATAACTTAACAAAAATTAATACTATTATTAACTATAACAAAAAAATGCTGAAATTTCAATAGATTTCAGCATTTTTATATGTATAAATACTTAATTTATTTATAAATAACTATTAATCATAAAATAATTTAAGTAAAATATAATACTTGTTACTTAATTAGCTTTTAAGTATTTGTTGAATACCTTGTTTTAAGTCCTTATCACGAATTGTATATGAGTATCTGTTGTAATAACTCCTAGCATCGGGGGTATCCCATAATATAGGGCACATTCCCTTATAATAAGCGGAACGCATAACTGCAAGATTATAGTTTGTTAATTGGTCTCTGGATTTTCTTACACCATTTGTTTTAAATGCCGTGTTGGCAACGCCCATTTCACCTATTATTACAGGTATGCCTTTGTCTACAAAAGTAGTTTTTAGCTTTGTCATGTATTTTTCAAGCTCTTTATAATCGGCATCAGTACCCCAAGTAGCTCTAGCCTTAGCCCAACTTTCATCATTCTCTATGATAGTGAAGCTTGAAGGGTTATAGTAATGGATTGATAAAGCCATTCTCTTAGCTGGGTCAGTAGGCATCTTGAATAAGGAATCAACAGTTAGATCAATATCTGTGACATATCCGGCAATTAGCAGATGACGCTTAGCGTTGTTTCCACCACTTGCCCTTACTATATCGACGAATTTTTGATTGATTTTATTGAATAAGGCATAGGCTTTCTTTTTGCCATCTTTTACTGTGTTGCTACCTCCGTATCTATTCCAAAGATCTTGCCAATCGCCTTCTTCATTCATTGATTCAAACATAACAGCATCGCCGTAATTTTTGAATGCACTAGAAAGCTGCGTCCATATTGCAGTGTATTTTTTCATGCTTTCAGTTTCATTGGCAGGGAATTGTGTAATCCAACCGCCATCCCAGTGCAGGTTTATAATAACATATAGGCCACTGTCAATTGCCCAATCGGTAACTTCTTTAATACGGTTTATGTAATCAGAAGATATATTGTAGCCTGTATCCATCATATTTGACCAAGCTACGGGAATTCTTACTACGCCAAAGCCCTCATTTGCAATGCCTTTAATCATGGCCTTTGTAATAACAGGGCTGCCCCAAGCTTGTTCAAACTCTGTTACTGTTTTGGCTTGATTGCTTGTAGCTTCAAAGGTGTTGCCAAGATTTATACCAATGCCCATATTGCGAACGATTTGAGCAGTGGTTTTATTTCTAATAGTAGTTTTAGATGGTTTTTCTCCATCGGGCTTTAGTGTGGCTACATTTTGAGGGTTTTTATAATCTGTTTTAATTGTTGTAGTTGTAGGTTTTTTAGTTGTTTTAGCAGCAGTG
>JAAYSD010000112.1 GCA_012518465.1 Clostridiales bacterium | reverse complement strand
CTTAGCGCACCTATTTGGACAGCTGCTAGTAATGGATTTAAAGAAAAAGCTGCTGAGCTGGGTTGGGACGCTGAAGTACTAGATCCTAATGACAATCTTGAAACTCAGATTAGCCAGATTGAAAATGCAGCTTTGAAGAATATCGATGGTTTAATAATTACACCTATTGATGGTGAGGCTGTATCAACTCTGACGACCACTCTTGATAGCGATGGAATACCAGTTGTAGCTATTGATAGACAGGCAAAGGGCAAATCTATTGCAACAGTAGAGGCTGATAACTTTAAAATCGGACAGGAGCTTGGAAAAATGTTTCTTGAGTCCTTGGGTGATGAGCAGGGCAAGGTTCTTATTGTTGGCGGACCTCTTTCAAGCTCAGCAACTGTAAATCGTACTGAAGGCTTTAAAGACGCTATAAAGGATGCTGCTAATGTTACAATAGTAGCAGAATCAGCAACAGAAATGGATAGCGAAGTTGTTCTTTCAGCAGTAAGTAACTATTTACAGGCAAATCCAGATATTAATGCAATATTCTCATGTACTGACTTTATTCTGCCATCTCTTATGACAGCTTTGAGTGAAGCTGATAAGCTGACACAAGTTGGTGAAGAGGGTCATGTAATGGTGTATTCAGTTGATGGTGATGGATATGGATTAACTAAGGTTGTTGAAGGCTATATTGATGCAACTTATGGTCTTGACCCTGCTAAGTGGGCAGAAGCAGCTATTCAGGCGCTTCAGGATTATTTTGACGGCAAAACAGTTGAGGAATCTATTTTGGTAGAAGGAAATATCGTAACAAAGGATAGCTTTGATGATTTATCTTCAAAGGGATTGCTTTGGGGCGAAAGCTCAATGGAAAAAACAGCGGAGTAAAATTTATGCTGATAGCAAGGGAGCTTTCCCTTGCTGTATCAGCAGGATAAAAACTATGAAAATAATTTATACAATGAAAAGGACGGCGGTGTAAATTGAAGAAAAATACAATAGTGAGTATGCAAGATATTGTGATGTCCTTTTCGGGCAATCAAGTTTTAAAGAAAGTAAATTTTGAGCTTGAAAAAGGCGAGGTTCATGCTATTATGGGTGCTAACGGTGCTGGTAAAAGCACACTTATTAAAATTCTTAACGGTATTTACCATGCAGTTTCCGGCACTATTATAATAGATGGAGAAAGGGTGAGTATAAACTCGCCATCCGATGCTGAAAAGCTAGGTCTTGCATTTGTTCATCAGGAATTAAATGTATGTCAAGATTTATCCGTAGCTGAAAATATGTATATGGGAAATATGCGTAGAACAAGCTTAGGAACATATGATAAAAAAGGAACTCATCAAAGAGCAAAGCAGTTGCTTGAGCTTATGGGTGTGGATATAGATCCGTATGTAAATATGCGTTACTTAAGGACGGCTGAAAAGCAGATTGTAGAAATACTTAAAGCACTTACGCAGGATGCAAAGGTTGTTGTTTTAGATGAGCCTACCTCTTCTTTAAATGAAAGAGAAAAGCAAAAGTTTTTTGAAATAATTCAAAATATGAAGGATAAGGGAGTATCCATAATCTTTATATCTCACTTTTTAGAGGATATAATGGCAATTTGCGATAGAGTTACTGTTATTCGTGATGGTGTGAACAGTGGGTTGTTTTATAAAGGTAAATTTACAAAAGATGAGCTTGTAGATGCTATGATGGGTCAGAAAAAGGTTGTGGAACAAGCTAAGGTTCCCACTATTTCAGATGATGCAGAAATTGCTCTTGAATTATCCAGTCTTTGCAGAAAGAACAAGTTTAAGGATATTTCCTTAAAGGTTAAAAAAGGTGATATTCTTGGCATTTGCGGTCTTTTAGGTGCAGGGAAAACAGAGCTTGCACGTACTATTTTTGGACTTGATTATTATGATTCAGGTAAAATTGTTTTATTTGGAGAAGAAATAAAGCCCGAACCATATAAGATGGTTAAAAAGGGAGTTTCTCTTTTAACTGAGGAAAGAAAGTCAGAGGGGTTTGTACCACTACTTTCCATCAGAGAAAATGCTACTATGTCAATTCTATCACAGTTTAAAAAGATGTTTGTACTGGATAGAAATCAGCAGAATAAGACAGCAGAGCTTTTAGCTAACAAAATGACGGTTAAAATGTCGGGTATTGAGCAAACGGTGGGTTCTTTATCAGGTGGTAATCAGCAAAAGGTAGTTATAGCTAAATGTTTGGCAAATGAGCCAAAGCTGTTTATACTTGATGAGCCTACAAGAGGCGTAGACGTATATGCAAAGTCAGAAATATATAATTTGTTGAGAAAGGCGGCGGCTGAAGGAAGAACTATTTTGATTTTTTCATCTGAGCTTGAGGAACTGCTTGAAAATTGCAGCCAGATTGTTGTACTTAAAAAAGGCAAGATTCAAAAAGTAGTAAAATCAGCAGAAACATCAAAAAATGAGCTGCTTTCAATCATGGGATAATTTGGAGGAGTTATGCAAACTAGATTACAAAAGATAAGAGGGCATTTGTCTGAAGATATAATGCGCTTTGGAATAATTGCGGCATTTTTAATTATTATGCCCTTTGCATCAGAGTATTTTTTTCAAATGAAGAATATCATGAACATTCTTCAAAACATATCCTTGCAGGGTATAACTGCAATAGGTATGACGATGGTTATTATCACCGGCGGTATTGATATATCAGTAGGTGGAGTAATGGCAATGTGTGCATGGATAGCTGCATCCTTAATGAAGAGCGGTATAAACTGGGGGATAGCTTGCTTAGTTGCACTGCTTATTGCGGTATTGTGTGGTGCTGTCAATGCTTTTTCAGTATCAGTAATGAAAATTCCCCCGATGATTGCAACGCTTGCTATGATGAGTATGACAAGAGGCTTGCAGACAGTTATTTCACATGGCACTACACTTACAGGATTGCCTGAGTCTTTCCAGATAATAGGGCAGGGTATGATTTTTGGCGTTATCCCTATTCCTGCAATTATAGTTGTTGTATTGTACATTATTGCTTCATTATTTATGAAGAAGACCGTAACAGGTAGGAACATATATATAGTCGGTGGAAATCCTGAGGCTGCAAGAGTAGCGGGTATAAAAAATAAGAGAGTGTTGTTTTTCTCTTACATTGCTTGTGCAGTGCTAGCGACAGTAGCAGGACTTGTGTTTGTGTCAAGGACAAATTCAGCACCAGCAACACTGGGTACAAACCTTGAAATGAAGGCTATTATGGCTGCTGTTATCGGTGGAACAAGTGTAACCTTTGGTGGAAAGGGTAAGATTTTTGGTACTTTCCTTGGCGTAATTATTGTAGGACTTATTTCAAATGCACTTGATTTATTAGGCGTATCTGCTTATTATCAGCAGTTTATTCAAGGCTTGCTAGTACTTGTAGTAGTTATTCTTGAAGCTATAAGGAATAATCGTGCAGCTAAAAAGCGTTAAAATTAGTTTTACAAATCAGGAAAGGAACTAGTACCAATGAAGAAAAATGCTTTATATATTCAGTCGGGCGGTCCTACCTCTGTGATTAATGCTTCTGCCTATGGTGTTATACAGGAATGTATTGCTAATTCGGATAAAATAAATACACTTTATGCGGCACGCTATGGGCAGATAGGCATTCTTAACAATCAGTTTGTTGATGTGCTTAAGCAGGATAAAAAGCAGATAGAACGCTTAAAACAAACTCCATCAATGATTTTTGGGTCATGCAGATATAGAATTCCCGATGAAAATGTAGATGATAGTGATTATAAAAAAATACTTAAAAATCTTAAGCAGCATAATATAGGCTATATATTTTATAACGGTGGAAATGGTTCTGTTCGTGCTTGCAAGGATTTAAAGGCTTATTTAGATAAACATAATTATGAATGTAAGTTAGTAGTAATACCGAAAACTGTTGATAATGACATATCGTATATTGATCATGCACCGGGATTTCCATCAGCGGCAAGACACGTAGCAATAAGTGTTTCTGAGCTTGCACATGATGTACAGACCTATGATACTGCTTTAATAACTGTTGTTGAAGTGATGGGCAGAAACACAGGTTTTTTAGCGGCGGCTGCAAAGGTGGCAGAAACCTTGGGCAGGGGAGCTGACTTAATTTACGTGCCGGAGCTTGTTTTTGATGAAAAGAAATTTATAAATGATGTTGCGAGTACTATTGAAGAAAAAGGCAAGTGTATAGCAGTTGTAGCTGAAGGTGTAAAAAATACTACGGGACAATACTTATTTGAAAACAACACCATAAACGGATATCAAGACCCATATTTAAATATGGGAGGAATAACACCGTATCTTACAAGATTACTTAGACAGCATTTCAGCTGTAAAATTAGAGGTATTGATTTAAATCTAATGCAAAGATGCTCAGCACATACTGTTTCACCTGTTGATATATCAGAGGCTGAGCAGCTTGGCAGAAGTGCTGTAAAAGCTGTGATTAATGGTGAAAGTGGGAAGATGATTTCTATAAATAGATTGTCAAATAAACCTCTTATATTTAATGAAACTCTTGAAAGTCTTGAAAAAGTAGCTATGAAGGATAATACACTTCCATTAGAATACATTAATCGCAATGGAAATGGCATTGAGCAAAGTTATTTAGACTATATCCTTCCCTTACTTGGGGATTTGCCTGAATACGCTCAATTAAATTTAGAAATAATATAAAGGTGCTTTACAATTGATGTGAACAGAAGAAAGCAGACTTGTGCAAATCAGGTCTTAAAAGTGGATTTTTCACAGTGTGAAAGGAATTAAAAATGTATGATTATAAAGAACTTGGCTTTTTGAATACTGAAAAAATGTTTGAAAAAGCTTTTAAGGAACAATATGCAGTACCAGCGTTTAATTTTGTATCGATAGAACAATATAATGCGATAATTGATGCAGTTTCAGAAAAAAAGTCGCCTGTAATACTTTTGGCTTCACCTAATTTGCATAAGCAGCTAGGGTATGAAATGTTGGCTAGAGTTTCTCAATCGGGTGTCGATAGATTAAAGAGCATGGGTATAGATTCACAGATAGCATTGCATTTAGACCATGGAATGACTTATGACCAATGCGTTGATGCTGTGGAAAATGGATTTTCTTCAATAATGATTGATGGAAGTGCATTAAGCTTTGAGGAAAACATTGCTTTAACTAAAAAGGTAGTGGAATACGCTCATGCACATGATGTAACAGTAGAGGGAGAGCTTGGTGTACTTTCAGGTGTTGAAGAGCAGGGCGATGATTCTCACGAGGTAAAGGAAAGTAAGTATACAGATCCCGCTTTGGTAGAAGAATTTGTTACAAGGACAGGAGTAGACAGCCTAGCTATATCTATTGGAACTTGTCATGGCTTGGTAAAAATGACGCCAAACCCAGATGGAACATTGCCGGACTTGAGATTTGATATTCTTGAGGAAGTAAGCAGAAGATTGCCGGAGTTTCCTATTGTTTTACATGGTGCATCTACAATTCCATCAGAATATGTTGATATGATAAATGAATATGGCGGAAAGCTTGATAAGACAATTGGTATCCCTGAAGAGCAGGTTAGCAAGGCATCTAAACTAGCTGTTTGCAAGGTGAATATAGCATCTGATGGCTGGATAAGTGCATTAGCACTTACTAGAAAAATTCTTGCTGAAAATCCAGGTGCAATTGACAGTAGGGTATTTACTTTAAAAATACGCCCCATTTTAGCAGAGCTTTATAAGCATAAAATTGATATTATGGGAAGT
>JAAYSD010000111.1 GCA_012518465.1 Clostridiales bacterium | reverse complement strand
TGCTTTTCCCAAGAATTGATATTAATTCGGAGATAGAAGAGCTAAATAGTCTGCTTGAAAAAAAGCCTGAAATTAAAAAGGATGAGGACTTAGATAAAGCAGGAATTATCAGCATTGATGATTTTTCAAAGGTGAAATTGAGAACTGGAAAAATACTTTCCTGTGAAAAAGTACCCAAGGCTAAGAAGTTACTTAAGCTAAAAATTGATGATGGACGTGGTGGCAGACAGATAGTTTCAGGTATTGCAAAATGGTATTCACCTGAAGATTTAATTGGCAAAAATATTATTTTTGTTGCTAATCTAGCCCCTGCTAAGTTAATGGGAGTTGAAAGTCAAGGTATGCTTTTAGCTTGTGATGCTGATGAAGATGATGTAAGAGTTATTTTTGTAGATTCTGATATTAGCAACGGCTCTACCGTTAGATAAACCTAGTTTTCCAAGAATTTATTCTTGGAAAAACTTGTTTTAATGAAAGGTTTGTATGGATAACTTAAAAATAATTGATACACATGCACATTATGATGATGAAGCATTTGATATTGATAGAGAAGAGCTTTTATCCTCCCTGCCTGAAAAAGGTGTTAAATATATCATTACTCAAGGTATCAGCATTGAAAAAAGTAAATCAGCATTATTACTAGCTGATAAATATAATTATATTTATGCGACTGTGGGCGTTCATCCTGAGGACGTCAATACAGTAGATTTAAACAGCGATTGGATAGAACAGCTAAGCAAATTATTAAATCATCCTAAGGCTGTTGCAGTTGGTGAAATAGGGCTTGATTATCATTATGATGGATATGACAAGGATAAGCAAATTTTAATATTCGAGGAACAGCTAAAGCTTGCTAATAAGCTTAATTTGCCATGCGTTATCCATTCCAGAGATGCTACAAAGGATACTATTACACTTTTACAAAAACATAAGCCAAAGGGCGTTATGCACTGCTTTTCAGGAAGCGTGGAAACAGCTGAAATAATCTTAAATTTAGGTATGTATATTGGATTTACAGGAGTGCTTACATTTAAAAATGCTAAAAAAGCTGTTGAAGCTTGTAAAAAAGTACCTATTGATAGACTTTTGCTCGAAACAGATTGCCCGTATATGGCACCTGTACCTTTTAGAGGAAAGCGTTGTGACAGTAGCATGATTATTAAAACTGCAAAAAAAGCTGCAGAAATTAAAGAACTTCCTTTAGACGAGCTTATCGAAAATTGTAATAACAATGCTATTTCCTTATTTAAACTATAAGGCTTATTTATTATTGGAGTACATATGAGTAAAAAACTTTTGAATAAAGCAAAACAAATTATAGATATATTAAGAGAAGAGTATCCCGATGTAAAATGTGCATTGAATTATTCACAGCCGCATGAATTATTGATTGCTACACGTCTTTCAGCTCAATGCACAGACGTAAGAGTAAATATCGTTACTCCTCAGCTTTTTAAAAAATATAAAAGCATTGATGAATTTGCAGATGCTGATGTTTCCGATGTGGAAGAGCTTATAAAAACCTGTGGTTTGTACAAAACTAAAGCTAGAGATATTGTTATGATGTCACAGGTGCTTAGAGATGTTTACAATAATAAAATTCCCGATACTATTGATGAGCTTGTTAAGCTTCCCGGTGTTGGAAGAAAAACTGCAAACTTGATTGTCGGTGATTTATACGGAAAGCCTGCACTTGTATGTGATACTCATGTAATTAGATTGACTAATAGGCTTGGTCTTGCAAAAGGAAAGGACGCCTTTAAGGTTGAAAAACAGCTTTCCGAAATTATTCCCCCAGAAGAAAGTCTTATGCTGTGCCACCGACTTGTTTGGCATGGCAGATTGGTCTGTAATGCCAGAAAGCCTGAATGTGACAGATGCAAATTATATTCTCTTTGTGAAAGAAAGGGTAAATAAGATTTCGTTTACAATGGGCTTTAAATAAATTTTAAGGAGATAAATATGACGATTTTAGTAACAGGCGGTGCCGGATATATTGGCTCGCATACTTGCATTGAATTGATTAAGGATAAGCACAATGTAATTATCATTGATAATTTTTACAATTCCTCACCAGACGTTATCGATAAAATTGAAAAAATAACCGGAACTCGTCCAAAGCTCTATCCTATTAGCTTACTTGATAAGAAAAATGTCAAAAAAGTATTTGAAGAAAATAAAATTGATGCCGTTATTCATTTTGCCGGATTGAAGGCTGTCGGTGAATCTGTTGAAAAGCCATTAATGTATTACAGAGAAAATATTTATGGTACAATTGTTTTACTGGAGGAAATGAAAGAGCATGAAGTAAAAAAGATAGTCTTTAGCTCCTCTGCTACTGTTTATGGAATTGAGAACAATCCTCCCTACACTGAGGACATGAAAACAGATGCAATAAATCCCTACGGATATACAAAGGTTATGATAGAAAGAATTATTACTGATGTATGCAATTCCGATTCTCAATGGAAAGCAGCATTACTAAGATATTTTAATCCGATTGGTGCTCATGAAAGCGGTCTTATCGGCGACAATCCCAATGGCATACCAAATAATCTTATGCCTTATATTCAAAAGGTCGCTGTCGGAGAGCAAAAGATGCTGAAGGTTTTTGGAAATGACTACCCCACCCCTGATGGCACGGGTTATAGAGATTATCTTCATGTTGTCGATTTAGCAATTGGGCATATAAAAGCACTTGAAAGCATTGATAAATTTGATGGTGCAGTACCGATTAATTTAGGTACAGGAAAAGCTACATCTGTTCTTGAACTAATTCATGCCTTTGAAAAAGCAAGTGGAGTAAAAATTCCCTATGAAATAGTAGAAAGACGAACAGGAGATCTTGCAGTTTGTTATGCTGATACAAAAAAAGCAGAAACTCTTTTAGAGTGGAAAACAAAATTTTCAATAGAAGATATGTGCAGAGATTCTTGGAATTTTATTAATAATAATAAATAAAATAATTTATTAAAAGGATATATTCGCTTTTGTGAGTATATCCTTTTTTTATATGCATTAAATTAAGAAATTTGTAGCATTTTGTCTTTATTCTGAATAAAATGAATAGCAGAAGTTTGAATAAAAGTTTGTAAAAAGGTAAAAATAAAGCATAAAGATATGCAGAAAGGATGGTTTTAAATGACTATAAAACGTGGTGAAATATATTATGCTGATTTAAGCCCTGTTGTAGGCTCGGAACAAGGCGGTATGCGTCCGGTGCTTATTGTTCAAAATGATATGGGAAATAAACATAGTCCAACTGTAATAGCCGCAGCCATAACTAGCCAAAGAGAAAAATCTAAGTTGCCTACACACATTCCACTTGATGCTAGAAAATGCGGTCTTGCAAAGGATTCTATTGTTTTATTAGAGCAGGTACGGACACTGGACAAACGCAGATTAAAAGAAAGAATGGGGGAGCTTGATACGGGTTCTATGAGCAAGGTTGATAATGCTTTATCAGTAAGCTTCGGTTTAAACAATTTGTTCGGTTAAACATTTGCAGGGCTACATAAAAACGGATGCCCTCAAAAAAATAGATGTTGAATTAATAAGGGGAGAATTTTCTCCCCTTATCTACGTCTTAATCAAATCCTCAACCCTCATAGCAGCAGTAACCTCGCCTTTTTCATTTCCGATAACTGCTCTATTGCCTTTTAATTCTAGCACCTTGAATTTAGTTTGCTGATTATTTACCCAGCCTTGCAGATTTGCATTTCCATATGTTTTAGCACCTTTCTTTACAACAACGGTAGTACCTACTTTTATAGCGTTATTTGTTGGCGTTGTGACAGTGTTTGCAGGCTTTATATCAGCTGCTCTTACCCAGCCTAACCCATTGTCAATTAAATACGGTGCTTGCCTTTTTGTGTCTACAATTCTTGTAATCTTGTGTGTTGTTCCATTGCGTTTTTGCCCCGCAGTATTTCCATAGCTATCAGCGTATAAATAACCGTTTAGCAAAACTTTATCACCGACCTTGTATTGCTGTTTTGGTGTTGTGTTTACAGACTTATCGACAGGTTTTTCATTTGGCTGAATTTTTACTTCTGAATAATTATAGTTTAAATCAATTGTTGGTGAACTAGCACCATAACTAGCACCAATTCCAGTTTGACTATACTGCCACAGCTTAATTTTATCTTTAACCTTGTTCATCAGCTCACCCCATTTTGTAGGCGGAAAGCTGTCTTTTTTTGCATTTTGATAATAATATGCTATCCAAAAGTCGCAATTAATTTTTTCAGGCAACATATAATCAAACAACCATGATATAGAACAGTAAATTCTCGGTGTATGCCCTGCTGCCTTAATTCTGTCGGAAAATAAATTTGCAAGCTCAGTCATTTCCTCTTT
>JAAYSD010000110.1 GCA_012518465.1 Clostridiales bacterium | reverse complement strand
TGGTGGAGGCGAGGAGAATCGAACTCCTGTCCGAAAACCTATTCCCATAACCTTCTCCGAGTGCAGTTTGCCGTTTAAAATTCCTGCATGGCATCGCTGACAAACAAGCTATGCCAATTAGTAGCCTTTGTTACACAAACGGCTTAAAGGCGTAGACCGAATGCGTTCACCACTAAGTGACGCCGATTAAAGACCGTGGTACTTCAATAACCGACGGCGGCTGCCTTAGGCAGCTGCTAAAACAGAATTTTCGTCTGCGTTTAAAATTTAGGTTGCGACTTTTAAAGTGTTTTCGCCCACACTACTCGCTAATCATGGTGCAAAGTCCCCGTCGAAACCTTTACGCCCCCATATTTACTTTGTGTAATTATATATTATATTATATATTTTATAAATTGTCAATACCTATTGCTTACCATTTTCGCCAGAGTTTTATAACTGTGCTAATTTGATATTGCAATTTAGTAAAAAATATTTTGTAAAAAACAGGACAAGTACTTGACAAATTAAAAATAAAGTGTTATTATAATTATACCTCAAAAGAGGGTTATTTTTTTGTGTACAAATTTTGCACAAAAAATACCCAAGATAGTGAGGGAGGCTAATGTCTGTTTACCTTAATAACAGACTATTTAATAATAGGAGGTGCCGAAAGTGAGAGTCAAAATTACACTGGCTTGCACAGAATGCAAACAGCGAAACTACAACACCATGAAAAACAAAAGGAATGACCCAGACAGACTCGAGATGAATAAGTACTGCAGGTTTTGTAAAAAGCATACTCTGCATAAGGAAACAAAATAGGAGGGAATTATGTCTAAAGCTATAGAAAAAAAAGCGAAAGAAAAGGCAACAAAAAACCCACCTGCTAAACCTGCTAAAAAGAAAAGGTCTATTCTCAAATTTTTTAAAGATGCTAGGGCTGAATTTAAAAAAGTAGTGTGGCCTACAAAAAAATCAGTAATTAACAACACTATTGTTGTTTTAGTTATGATTGTTGTAAGTGCACTTGCTGTATGGGGATTAGATTCTTTATTCCTGTTCATAAATAAGCTGCTTATGGGTCAGGTTTAATCAAAAATTATTTTAAGGGGATGTATTATGTCAGAGGCTAAGTGGTATATACTTCACACTTATTCAGGATATGAGGACAAGGTTGCTAGAAATATTGAAACAGTTGTGGAAAACCGTAATCTTCAGCACTTAATCGAAGAGGTTAAAGTGCCTGTTTTAATAGAAAATGAAGATAGAAATGGTAAAGTACATGAAGTCAAGACAAAGCTGTTTCCATGCTATGTCTATGTGAAGATGGTTATGACTGATGAATCTTGGTATATCTGCCGTAATACTAGAGGTGTGACAGGATTTGTAGGTCCTGGCTCTAAGCCTATTCCTCTTACAGAAGCTGAAGTAGCTAATCTCGGAGTAGAAAAGCTTCCAACAGAATTATCGTTTAAAAAAGGCGATATTGTTACCATCGTTTCCGGCGCTATGGAAGGATTTGAAGGCGTGGTGCAGGAAATCGATGAAGCAAATGGTACAGTTCAGGTTGCTGTTTCACTATTTGGTCGTGAAACACCAGCTACTCTTGAATTTTCAGCTGTTAAAAAAATTGATTAGGATTTATTGTTTTGTTATTTTAGGTAAAGTAGTTTGAAAGATATCTTTCAAACATGATTTTGTGCTTACAAAATCAATTTTAGGAAGGATGGATAAAAATGGCTCAAAAAGTTACAGGCTATATAAAGTTGCAAATCCCCGCTGGTAAGGCAACACCAGCACCACCGGTTGGTCCTGCCTTGGGACAGCATGGTGTAAATATTATGGCTTTTACAAAAGAATTTAATGAAAGAACAAAAAATGATATAGGTCTTGTTATTCCTGTTGTTATCACTGTTTATGCTGACAGAAGCTTTTCATTTATAACAAAGACACCGCCGGCAAGTGTTCTTATTAAAAAGGCGGCTAAGATTGAAAAAGGCTCTGGTGTTCCCAATAAGAATAAGGTAGCTAAGCTAACTAAGGAGCAGGTTAAGGCGATAGCTGAGCAGAAGATGCCTGACCTTAATGCAAGCTCAATTGAATCCGCAATGGCTATGGTAGCTGGAACGGCACGTTCTATGGGAATTGAAGTAGTTGATTAATAATAATGTGGGAGGAGAAATCCGACGAACCACAAGGAGGAATATATGAAACACGGTAAAAAATATACTGACAGCACAAAGCTTGTCGATAGAACAAAATTGTATGAACCTAGTGAGGCATTAAAACTCACAGTTGAAACAGCTAAAGCAAAGTTTGATGAAACGGTTGAAGCTCATATTCGTCTAGGTGTTGATTCACGTCATGCTGACCAGCAGGTAAGAGGCGCAGTAGTTTTGCCAAATGGTACTGGTAGAAAAGTAAGAACTCTTGTTTTCTGCAAAGGTGATAAGGTAAAGGATGCTGAGGCTGCCGGTGCAGATTATATCGGTGATGAATCAACTATCGCTAAAATCAATGGCGGATGGATGGATTTTGAAGTGGTTATTGCTACTCCTGATATGATGGGTGTTGTAGGACGCCTTGGTAAGGTTTTGGGCCCACGTGGTCTTATGCCTAACCCTAAGGCAGGTACAGTAACCCCTGATGTTACAAAAGCTATTACCGAGGCTAAGGCTGGTAAGATTGAATATCGTTTAGATAAGGCTAATATTATTCACTGTCCTATCGGAAAGGCTTCGTTTGGTGCTGAAAAGCTTGAAGAAAACTTTAATACCTTGTTAGAGGCTATTGTTAGAGCAAAGCCATCTGCTGCAAAGGGAACTTTTATTAAATCATGCACGGTTGCATCTACAATGGGGCCTGGCGTTAAGGTTTCTACTGTTAAATATTCAAGCTAGTGCTTGACATATTTATTTTCTTGTGTTATTATTGTAAATATTGAGTTTTTCTCAATTATTTAATAAATACTGTTCTAAAGACCGCAGGTATCACTAGTGATGTAAGCCTTGTCGCCTGCCGAGGAATGGGAAGTAAGTTTGAATTATTACACCCTTTTCTCAATGGAAAGGGTTTTTTCTTCCTTTAGATACAGTAAAAATCAGTGAAGGAGTGAAATGATGCCCAGTGAAAGCGTTTTAGCGAAAAAACAAAAGTATGTTGATGAACTGGCTGAAAGGCTGAAAGCAGCAGCAAGTGGTGTAATTGTCGATTATAAGGGAATTACTGTTGCTGATGATACTGCATTGCGTAAGGAATTACGTGAAAACGGTGTGGAGTATTTTGTAGTTAAAAACTCCCTTTTAAAGCGTGCAGCTGAAAAAGCAGGAATTGAAGGCGTTGATGCTGTGCTTACTGGTACTACTGCCATTGCATTATCGAGTGAAGATATTATTATCGCACCAAAGATTTTGCAAAAGCGTGTAGAGGATAGCAAGGAACAGTTTAAAATCAAGCTTGGCTTTGTTGAAGGCAAGACTATTTCTGCTGAAGAAGTTAAGCAGTATGCTAAGCTGCCAAGCAAGGAAACATTGCTTACACAGCTTGTTTACACATTGCAATCGCCTATTCAAAAGCTTGCAATCGCTATTAGTGAAATTGAAAAACAACAAACCGCATAGGCGAAAATATTATTTGATTATGGAGGAAATTTAAAATGGCTTCAGAGAAGATTTTAAAGTTTATTGAAGAAGTTAAGACACTTTCTGTTTTAGAACTTAACGAGCTTGTTAAAGCTCTTGAAGAAGAATTTGGTGTATCCGCTGCTGCTGTTGCAGTTGCTGGTCCTGCTGTTGGTGGTGCTGCTGCAGCTGAAGAAAAGTCTGAGTTTGATGTAATTCTTTCCAGCTTTGGAGATGCTAAGATGGCTGTAATTAAGGTTGTTAAGGAAATTACAGGTCTTGGTCTTAAGGAATCTAAAGAGCTTGTTGAGGGCGCACCAAAGCCAATTAAAGAGGGCGTTTCTAAGGCTGAGGCTGAAGAAATTCAGAAGAAGCTTGAGGATGCAGGCGCTAAGGTTGAGCTTAAGTAGTTTTTAATGTGAATAATTTTATGAACCTTCCTTTTGTATTTACATATAATACAAAGGGAGGGTTTTTATTATGACAATACAAAATAGATTAAAAAATAAAATAATGGCTTTGAGTCTTTATCCGATTTCAGCATATACCTACATAAAAGGTATAAAAAAATATTCTAATATAAATGGTTATATGACATTTCAACAGATGGCAAAAACTGTTTTAGTTAGTGTCTATGTTGAGGGGCTGCCGTATAAAAAAGGTGCTTGTAACGGTGAGATTTTTGGTTTTCATATTCATTCTGGGAAATCCTGCACAGGTACTAAAAATGAGCCATTAAAAGATGCTGATGGGCATTTCAACCCCAATAATTGCAAACACCCACATCATGCAGGAGATATGCCGCCTTTATTTGGGAATAATGGCGAGGCCTTTATGACTTTTGAAACAAATAGATTTTCTGTAAGAGAGATTATTAATCGGGTTGTAATTATCCATAGAAATCCCGATGATTTTACTACACAGCCATCCGGCGATTCGGGGGAAATGATAGCGTGCGGTAAAATTTATAAAAAATAAGTGAAATAAATAATATCTGTAAATTCTCTATGACTTTTTAGTTTTGGAGAATTTACTTGTTTTTTGTAAAAGAAATATCAAGCTTTAGCAACTTTTAATGAAAAATTTAAGACTTCATAATAGTTGAGTGTGTTTTGAGCTTGTATTGTTTATGTAAAGTTAATTTAAATAAGGCAATAATTTTATGGAGGTCTTTATGAAAGGCATAGTGTTAGCAGGTGGATCAGGTACTAGATTATATCCTTTGACAAAGGTGACTTCAAAGCAGTTATTACCCATTTATGATAAGCCTATGATATATTATCCATTATCAGTGCTGATGAGTGCGGGTATAAGAGAGATTTTAATTATTTCCACTCCCGATGATACACCCAGATTTGAAAATCTATTAGGAGATGGCTCTCAATTTGGGATAAAGCTTGAATACGCTGTTCAACCCTCCCCTGATGGCTTGGCCCAAGCATTTATAATCGGTGAAAGTTTTATAGGTCAAGACAGTGTGGCTATGGTTTTGGGAGATAATATTTTCTTTGGGCATGGTCTTAAGCACAGGCTTGCTGACGCTGTATTCAATGCTGAAAAAGGCAATGGAGCTACTGTTTTTGGCTATTATGTTGATGACCCTCAAAGATTTGGAATTGTTGAATTTGATGAAACAGGGAAAGCTATTTCTATTGAAGAAAAGCCACAGAATCCAAAGAGTAATTATTGTGTAACAGGACTTTATTTCTATGATAATAGAGTTGTTGAATATGCTAAGTCTTTAAAGCCATCAAAGCGTGGCGAATTAGAAATTACAGATTTGAATAGAATTTATTTAAAACAAGGTGAGCTGAATGTAGAGCTATTAGGGCAAGGCTATACTTGGCTTGACACCGGCACTCATGAGTCTTTGGTAGATGCTACTAATTTTGTTAAGACGATTGAAACTAATCAGCATAGGAAAATTGCTTGTTTAGAGGATATTGCATATCAAAAGGGCTGGATAGGAAAAGAAGAAGTTCAAAAAGTAATTTCAGTTATGAAAAATAATCAGTATGGCAGATATTTGCAAGATGTTATTGACGGGAAGTACATAGATGTGTTAAAATCATAGTGGCGGTTTTAAGAATAATAAAATAATAACGGAGAAAAATAATGACAATTATTGTTACCGGCGGTGCTGGTTTTATTGGAAGTAATTTTATCTATTATATGTTGGACAAGCATGAGGATTATCGCATAATTTGTGTAGATAAGCTGACTTATGCTGGGAATCTGAGTACACTTGAAAGAGCGTTGAATGATGAAAGGTTTCGCTTTGTTAAGGCTGATATTTGCGACAGAACAGCTGTAAATAAGCTTTTTGAAGAGGAAAAGCCTGATATTGTTGTAAATTTTGCTGCAGAAAGTCATGTGGATCGTTCGATTGAAAATCCTGATATTTTTTTGCAGACAAATATAATTGGTACTGCTGTGCTTATGGACGCTTGCAGGAAGTATGGGATTAAGCGTTTTCATCAGGTTTCTACTGATGAGGTTTATGGCGATTTGCCACTTGATAGACCTGATTTGTTTTTTACTGAGGAAACTCCTATACACACCTCAAGCCCTTATTCTTCAAGTAAGGCAAGTGCCGATTTATTAGTTCAGGCATATAATAGGACTTATGGCTTGCCTATTACAATTTCAAGATGCTCAAATAACTATGGGCCTTATCATTTTCCCGAAAAGCTAATTCCCTTAATGATTGCAAATGCGTTAAATGACAAGCCTCTTCCCGTATATGGAAAAGGTGAGAATGTACGTGACTGGCTGTATGTTGAGGACCATTGCAAGGCGATTGACTTAATTATTCATAATGGGAAAGACGGCGAAGTATATAATATTGGCGGACATAATGAAAAGACTAATATTGAAATAGTAAAAATTATATGTAAGGAGCTTTCAAAGCCGGAAAGCCTTATCACTTATGTTAAAGATAGAGCAGGACATGATTTGAGATATGCTATTGACCCTGCTAAAATTCATAAGGAATTAGGATGGCTGCCTGAAACTAAGTTTGAGGATGGCATTAAAAAGACCATTAAATGGTATCTTGAAAACCGTTCTTGGTGGCAGGAAATTATTAGTGGTGAATATCAAAATTATTACGAAAAAATGTATGGCAACCGTTAGAGGTGTTTATGAAATTTTTAGTTACAGGTGCGAATGGACAGCTTGGAAAAGATGTAATCAGCGAGCTTAAACAGCGTGGGATAGAAGCTGTTGGTATTGATGTTGATATTCTTGATATTACAGATGAAAATGCAGTTTTAGACTTTTTTGGCGAGGTTAAACCTGATGTAGTGGTACATTGTGCTGCGTGGACAGCTGTTGATGCAGCTGAGGAAGAAGAAAACAAGCAAAAGGTTTATAATGTAAATGTAAAGGGTACTGAATATATCAGTCATGCTTGTGCTGAGCTTGATGCTAAGCTTGTTTATATATCAACGGATTATGTTTTTGATGGAAAAGGCACTGATGCATGGCAGCCTGATGATAAGTGCAATCCCTTAAATTTTTATGGTAAAACTAAATATCAGGGTGAATTAGCTGTACAGAAGTATTTAAGTGCATATTTTATAGTCAGGATAGCTTGGGTTTATGGAAAAAATGGTACAAACTTTGTAAAAACTATGCTTAAAATAGGTAAAAAAAGAAACACCATTACCGTTGTTGACGACCAGATTGGCACACCGACCTATACTTTTGATTTAGCAAGGTTATTAGTAGATATGTCGCTTACTGATAAGTATGGTAAGTATCATGTCACTAATGAAGGCAATTTTATTTCTTGGTATGATTTTGCAAAGGAAATTTTTAGTATAGCAAATGATATGGGATATGATTATTCTTCTCAAAGGCTTGCTGTTTTACCAGTGTCAAGCTCGGCTTATCCCGTAAAGGCAAAGCGTCCTGCAAATAGCAGGCTTGATAAGAACAAGCTTATTGAACAGGGCTTTAAGCCATTGCCTGAATGGAAGGATGCTTTGAAAAGGTTTATTCATTCCTTAGATTTACAAAAGGACATTTAGCTTATTTTTGATATGGAGTTTTTATATGAGTAAAATAAAGGTTGAAAAAAATGCGGGTGGAATAGAAGGACTATGCATTATTGAGCCAAGTGTTTTTGGTGATAATCGTGGTTATTTTATGGAAACATACAATAAAAATGATTTTGCTGAACATGGGCTTCATATGGATTTTGTACAGGATAATCAGAGTATGAGCAGAAAAGGCGTTTTAAGAGGTCTTCATTTTCAGAAAAACTTTCCCCAAGGAAAGCTTGTAAGAGTGATAAAGGGGAGAGTTTTTGATGTTGCTGTTGATTTAAGAAAAGACAGCAAAACTTTTGGTAAGTGGTTTGGGATTGAGTTGACAGAGGAAAATAAAAAGCAATTTTATATTCCCGAGGGCTTTGCTCATGGGTTTTTAGTGCTTTCAGATATTGCTGAATTTTGTTATAAATGCACTGATTTTTATCATGCCAATGATGAGGGCGGAATAGCATGGAACGACCCAAGTATAAATATTTTATGGCCTGAGATTATAGGCGAATATAAAGGTACTGCTTCGGGGGAAAGTTATAGTCTTGCTGATGGAACACCTCTTTCGCTTAGCGAAAAAGATATGAAATGGAAATGCTTATAAATCTTTGTACTTGACTGAAAAATGGGAGCGAGCTTGTGAATAACTTTAATAATAGCGAAAAAAAACACATTTTTATTATAGGCTGCAAAGGAATACCGGCACGATATGGCGGGTTTGAAACCTTTGTAGAAAATCTCACTAAATATAATGATAATTCTAATATACAGTATCATGTAGCTTGTGCAGTTGATGAGTTGGCTGAGGATAATTATGAGTATGTGCATAATGACGCACATTGCTTTAATATTCAGTGGAGAAATTTAGGCTCTGCCAGAGCTGTTTTTTATGATATAGATGCTTTAAAATGGTGCATAGATTATATAAAGAAAAATAATATAAAAAATCCAATAATATATATTTTGGCGTGCCGGATAGGTCCATTTATCAGCAAATACAGGAAGCAGCTTCATGCCTTGGGAGGACAGCTATTCGTTAATCCTGATGGGCATGAGTGGAAACGCTCTAAATGGAGCAAGCCGGTGCAAATGTATTGGAAGCTTTCTGAAAAGTTGATGGTAAAGAATGCGGATTTTCTTATATGTGACAGTCAAAATATAGAAAGCTATATTAAGCAAAGCTACTCAGCATATTCTCCTAAAACTACTTTTATTGCCTATGGTGCAGATGTAAAAAAATCTGATTTAGCTGATAACGATGAAAAGTTTCTTTCTTGGCTTGAAAATCACGGTTTAAGGGCTAAGAATTATTATTTGGTTGTTGGTAGATTTGTTCCTGAAAATAATTATGAAACAATGATTAGAGAATTTATGACTGCTAAAACAGATAAGGATTTTGTTATTATTACCGATACTGATGGTAGTTTTTATGATGAACTTAAAAGCAGCACTCATTTTGATAATGATAAGAGAATAAAATTTGTAGGCACAGTATATGACCAACAGCTGCTTAAAAAAATACGTGAGGGTGCGTATGCATATTTGCATGGGCATGAGGTTGGCGGAACGAATCCTAGCTTGCTTGAGGCACTTGCCAGCACAAGATTAAATTTACTGCTTGATGTCGGCTTTAATAGAGAAGTAGCCGAAGAGGGAGCGATATATTGGAGCAAGGACAAGGGCGATTTAGCAAATCTTATTTCAAAAGCTGATGATATGGCTGATGATGAGGTAAATTTGCTTTCGCAAAAGGCAAGGAAAAGGATAGAGGAATATTACAGTTGGGAGTATATAGTAAAAAATTATGAAAAGGTTTTTTTATGATTAATATAATGTATCTTCATGCAGGTGCTGAAATGTATGGTGCTGACAAGGTTTTGCTTGATTTGATTAAAAACCTTGATAAAAATATATTTAATCCCATTGTGGTATTACCCGAAAAGGGTGTGCTTTGTGACGCTCTTTCAGAATATGCCGAGGTTATGGTTGTTGATTATCCTATTTTGCGTAGAAAATATTTTAATCCTAAGGGAATTGTTTATTACTTTAATGCATTTTTAAAGTATTCTAAGCAGCTTGTCAAAATTGCTAAAGAAAAAAATATTGATTTGGTTCATGTTAATACATCGGCAGTATTTGAAGGAATTTATTTAAAGAAAAAAGCAGGTCTGCCTATTGTATGGCATATTCATGAGATTATTGTAAAGCCTAAGTTTATGTACAAGCTTACGAGCAGAATTATTGCAAAATATTCTGATGAGGTTTCTGTGGTTTCTAATGCCGTAAAAGAACACTTGATAAACTCTGGCTATTTTAAGAAAGAAATAAATGTTATTTACAACGGAGTTGATAGCAATAGATTTTGCTTAGATGAAGAAGGTAGAAAATCAGCAAATCTTGTTTTAAATTTGCCTGATAATTCTATGACTATTGGCATGATAGGTAGAGTTAATTCATGGAAGGGACAAGCAAGCTTTTTAAAGGCTGCAAATATAGTTATGTCAAAGCTGCCTAATGTTTATACAATTTTTGCTGGAAACGCCTATAAGGGCGAAGAGTGGCGAGAAGAAGAACTTAAGGCACAGATAGATGCGTCTGAACATAAAAATCGTATCATAAATTTAGGATATAGAAGTGACAGTGAAAATATCTATAATATGCTTGATGTTTTTGTTTTGCCCAGTATACAGCCAGACCCGTTGCCGACTGTGGTATTAGAGGCTATGGCTTGTCAAAAACCCGTTGTAGGGTACAGGCATGGCGGTGTATGTGAGATGGTAAAGGAAGGGCATAATGGACTTCTAGCAAAGCCATGTGATGAAGAACAATTAGCATTGAGAATAATCGAGCTATTGGAAGATGACGACTTAAGAAATGTAATGGCTGAAAATTCAAGAGAGCGAGTGCTAAAATTATTTTCGCTTAAATCATATGCTGATAATTTTAGTATTCTTTATAAAAAAACGTTCAAATAAAAGTGGTGAAGCATGAATCAAGAGGAATTGAAAAAAGTACAATTATTACAGCTGAAGATTGCTAAGGAAATTGATAGAATTTGCCTTGAAAATAATATAAAATACACCTTGGCTTATGGCAGTCTTTTAGGGGCTGTAAGACATGGTGGGCCTATTCCATGGGACGATGATTTAGATATAGCTTTAGTTCGAAGTGAGTATGATAGGTTTATTGAAGTCTGTAAAAAAGAGCTAGGTGAAGAATATTTTTTACAAACCTTTGAAACTGATGAGTATTATGGCTGGCCGTTTGCAAAAATTTTATTAAATAATACTATTTATAAGGAAAAGTGGGCACCCGAAAAAACGAAGAACGGTGTGTATGTAGATATATTTCCTTTAGATTCTCCTGCTAAAAGCATTGTTGTTCAACATATTGATAATTTTAGATTTAGACTTTACTTAAGGGCATTGCATACAAAGCTTAGCTACTCTAACTTTTTCAATAGTGGAATAAAAGCTGTAATATTAAAAGCAATTGTAAAAGTAGTTGCGAATTTTAATTCAGCTGATAGGTTAAAAAATAAAATTAATAAGATACTTATAAAAAATAACAATAATAATTCAGACTTAGTTTATAATTTAAGTTCTGATTATATTTTTTCTAAGGAAATAATGCCTGCCGAGTATTTTAATAATCTTATTAAAATTAATTTTAAAGATGAAGAATTATGTGTTATTAGTGAGTATGATAAATATCTTACTCAGATTTATGGCGATTATTTGCAGTTTCCACCTGTTGATGAAAGGGAAAACCGTCATTGTATAGTTGAAATGGATATAAGTAAAATCATTTATAGTTAAGGAGAATATGCGTGCTGATTTCTATAATCATTCCTTTTTATAAAGGAAATAGTTATATTAATTCTACTATTGATTCTGTATGTCAAAGTATTCTGTATTTGAAAAAAGAAATTAGTGATTGTGATTGTGAAATAATTGTCGTAAACGACAGCCCTCAGGAAAGAGTGAATTTGAGTGATAAGTCTTTTCCATGTCAAATAAATATTATTAGACACGATGAAAATAAGGGAATCCATCATGCTAGAGTTACAGGGCTTAAGAGTAGTAAGGGAAAATATATTCTTTTTTTAGATCAGGATGATGAGATTGCAAAAAAATGTTTGTTAAGTCATATTAATAATATAAATGATAATTATGTAAGTGTTTCCAACGCTTTTCTAGAGAATAAGGATAAAAGTAGAACCTTGCTGTATAAAAGCAAGCGACATTTTGAAATAATAAATAAAAAGCTTGCTTATATTATTTCACACAATCAGATTATTTCTCCTGGACAATGTTTGATTATGAAAAGTGCAATACCTAATCAGTGGATTGAAACAAAGACTATAATAAACGGCTCTGATGATTTGTTTTTATGGCTTTTAATGCTTAGCAAGGGTATTAAGTTTAAGATAAATGGGGATGTTTTATATATTCATAAGCATACGGGAAACAATTTGTCCGAAAGCGAAGAAAAAATGGTGAAATCAAGTATGGAGATACTTGATTATCTACAAAAATATAATGCAGTAACAGATAAAGAAAGCAAGCTTTTTGTAAAGGCTAGGGAATTTAATATGCTTATCAGCAAGGGAAAAGGCAGTAAAATAAAGGCTTGTATAAAGATGCCCAATATATTTTTATATAGGCTTTGGAAGAGAAAAGATAGGTTGATAAAAGGGTATGGATGAAGTAAAATAAATTAGAATACTTTTATTTGTGTTGAGATTATTAAATAGAATGGAGAAGTTATGAATTTATCTAAAAATTTTACATCGAATATCACTCACTATTTAACATTAATTTTATTAATATTCATGCCGCTGCATTTTTATGTATTTGAATTATTTACAAAGGATTTCAAACTTGATAATATATGGCGTGACTTAATAATAATTTTAATTCTTGCTATTTTGTTTTTTAAAAAGCAAATAAAAATAGATATGATTTCATGGATAATTATTGTCAATATATTAGCCATTGGAGCTGTGGCAATACATTCAAAGCTGACTAATAATTATCCCGGCACTTTGAATATTCTTCGTACCTATACGATGCCTTGTCTTGCTTATTTTATTTCTAAAAATATAAAGCTTGATGATAAAAAATATTCAAATATTTTCAAGACTTTAGGTATTGTATTTGCAATTATTGCTATATATGGTATGTTTCAAGCTTTTGTTCTTGGCCCTGATTTTTTAGTGAAGATAGGATATAGGAGTGAGAATGGTGTGCTAATTTCACATTCGTTCTTTATTTCACATTTTTATGGTGAACAGAGTGTTACGGGTACTTTTGTTTCTCCTAATAATATGGGAATTGTCTTTGCTATGGTTATGCTAATGCTAATTTTTTCTAAACATATGAGAGAATGGAAAAATAGAAGTATTGCATTGTTTTTTATGCTGATTGCTTTGATGGGTACATTTTCACGTTCATCATTAGTGGGCTTTGTAGGTGCTTTAATTTGCGGTATTATTTATAATTATATTTTCTATTATAGAAATAGTACGGGCTTAAATAAGTTTTCCAAATGGCTTAAGGGTGTAAAACTCAGTATTTTACAAGCGATTAATTCGGATGGGAAAAGCAGATATATATTTATTATAATTGCAGTTGCAGTATTATCTGTTCTTGATATAGTGCTGCGTAAGGGTTTGTTTTTTAGAATGCAGTTTTCCTCGTATCTTGGAATAGTCACTGGGTCTGACCCTTCATCTCAAAAGCATTTAAATGATATTATTGATGGTGAAAATAAATTGCCGTCGTCCCCCGATGATTTTATAGCGTATGGCTTTGGTTCAAATGGGCCTATGGCTTTACCGATAGTAGATGGCGCACATAATGTAGAATCCTCATTTTTGCTTATGATTAATGAGATCGGCGTTGTTTTAGCTATACTTTACTTTCTCCCTTATATAATGATAATCTTTAAAACATTATTAAATAAAAGCTATAATTTTGCTGGACCTGCTTGTGTAGCTATTGCAACATTATTTACCTATTTACTTTTGCCAAATGTACAAAGCTTTGAGATATTATTTTTCTCTTATTTCTTTATGGGGCTATATAGCAATGAATATATTAAGGAAAAATATTCAGTAAAAAATGAGATGCAAGGAGTGTTGGCATGAAAGCCTTAATATTAAATTCCGGTACTGGCAGCAGGATGGGTGATATTACAAAAAAACGCCCAAAATGTATGACTAAAATTACTCCTGAGGATACAATTTTAAGCAGGCAGCTAAAGCTTTTATCTCAATCAGGGATAACAAAGGCTTTGATTACAACTGGCTTTTTCCATGATGAAATAAAAAATCACTGTGAAAGCCTTGGTTTGCCAATTGAATATGAATTTGTGAGGAATGATAAGTATTCTCAAACAAATTACATATATTCTATTTTTTTAGCAAGGGAGCTTTTAAAAGATGATATTATTCTTATGCATGGTGATTTAGTTTTCGATTTAGATGTTTTGCAAGATGCATTAAATCATCAAGAAAGCTGCATGGCTACAAGTTCAACTCTGCCCTTGCCACAAAAGGATTTTAAGGCTGTTATTAATAATAATAAAATAACAGCTGTGGGCATAGAATTTTTTGAAAATGCGCAGGCAGCACAGCCGCTTTATAAGCTTAATAAAGAAGATTGGCTCATTTGGCTTGATAGTATTATTTCTTTTTGTGAAAATGGTAATACATCAGTTTATGCTGAAAATGCTTTTAATAAAGTTTCTGATAAATGCTTGATTTTCCCCTTTGATTATAAGAATAAGCTGTGCAATGAAATCGATACATTAGAAGATTTAAATATTATAAAAAATATTTTGGGGAAGAAAGGAAAGTAAAATGCAGAAAACAGTCTATATGTGCTTTAGCACCGATATAATCCATGGCGGGCATATTAATATAATTAACAAAGCAGCTCAATTAGGCTCGCTTGTCATTGGAATTTTGTCCGATGAGGCAATTTCAAGCTATAAAAGGTATCCTTTAGTAGATTTTAATGAAAGAAAAGAAATTATTTCAAGTATTCATGGCGTAAGTAAAGTCGTTGAACAAAAGAATTTAAGCTATAAGGAAAATATTAAGAGATTAAAGCCCGATATAATTGTACATGGTGATGATTGGAAAACAGGTGTTCAAAAGCCTATTAGAGAAGAGGTTATTGCCCTTTTAAATGAATATGGCGGCGAATTGGTGGAATTTCCTTATAGTAAAAATGAGGTGCATGATGCCCTTGAAAAACACGCAAGAGAACAGTTAGCTATTCCTGATATGCGTAGGGGCAGATTAAAAAAATTATTAAGCATGAAGGGTTGTATTAACGCTATTGAGGCACATTCTGGTATAACGGGGCTGATTGCTGAAAAAACTACTGTTGTTGATGATGGTAAGACTTATCAATTTGACGCTATGTGGGTAAGCTCCTTATGCGATTCAACTGCTAAGGGAAAGCCTGATATTGAGCTTGTAGACATGACTTCACGCTTTAGAACAATAGATGATATTATGGAGGTTACTACAAAGCCTATTATTTTTGATGGTGATACCGGAGGACTAACTGAGCATTTTGTCTACACTGTTAAAAGCTTGGAAAGAATGGGCGTTTCCATGATTATTATAGAGGATAAGACAGGGTTGAAGAAAAATTCTCTTTTTGGAACAGAGGTAGAGCAGACACAGGATAGTATTGAAAATTTTTGTGAAAAAATAAAAGCAGGAAAAAAAGCACAAAAGACAAAGGATTTTATGATAGTAGCTCGTATTGAAAGCTTAATTCTTGAAAGAGGTATGGAAGATGCCTTGATAAGAGCCTTTGCTTTTACCTCTGCTGGTGCTGATGGAATAATGATTCACAGCAGAAAGAAGTCGCCTGATGAGATTTTTGAATTTGTTGAAAAATTCCGTCAAAAGGACAAGCTAACACCAATTGTTGTAGTGCCTACAAGCTTTAATTCCGTCACTGAAGAGGAATTTAAGGACAGAGGTGTAAATATAGTTATTTATGCTAATCAGCTGACAAGGAGCGGTTTTCCTGCTATGCAAAGGACAGCAGAAACTATATTGAAAAATCATAGAGCTAAGGAAGCAGATGATATGTGTATGTCTATTAAAGATATACTTACATTGATTCCGGAGGATTATTAAAGAGGTAATTATGATAGATCAAAGGTTTATCCATGCTAATGGAGAATATGGTGAATTAACCCAGTGCTTCATGGATAGAGGTTTTAAAAGTATTTTTTTAGTTTGCGATTCAGCTATAAAATTTTTAAAGCTTAATGAGTATTTTAATGATTTAAATAGTAAAATTAAAATTATTAGATTTAGTGATTTTGAGCCGAATCCAGATTACACTAGCGTCGAAAAGGGTGTAAGGCTGTTTTTAGATAATGCTTGTGATGCAATTGTCACAGTTGGCGGCGGCAGTGCTATGGACGTGGCAAAATGCATAAAGCTTTTTAGCAGTATGAATCAAAGTGAAAATTATCTATCACAGGAGATTTTGCCAAATGAAGTGCCTTTAATCGCTATTCCCACTACTTCGGGTACGGGAAGTGAATCTACAAGATATGCAGTAATTTATTATAATGGTGAAAAGCAGTCGGTAGCTGATAATAGTATTATTCCAAGCGTTGTTTTAATGGATTTTAGTGTGCTGAAAACTTTGCCCATGTACCAGAAAAAGGCAACAATGATGGACGCTTTTTCTCATTCTATTGAATCGTTTTGGTCGGTTAATTCTACTGATGAAAGCAAGGAATATTCAAAAACTGCTCTTAAGCTTATTTTAAAGTCAATGGATAGCTATCTTAACAACGAGGATTCAGGAAATGAAGCTATGCTTAGTGCGTCAAATTACGCAGGAAAAGCTATAAATATTACTCAGACCACTGCCGGACACGCAATGTGTTATAAGATTACTTCGCTTTATGGCACCTCTCACGGGCATGCGGCGGCTCTTTGTATGGTAAAGCTGTGGAGGTATATGAGCAATAATCTTGATAAATGTTCGGATAGCAGAGGGAGGGATTATTTGGCTAAAATCTTTAGCGAAATGGCTGAAGCTATGGGTGAAAAAACTACACTTGATGCAATTGACAGAGTCGAAGCTATTATGGATAAGCTTGAGCTAAAAGCACCTATATTAAAAGATGGCGATTTAGATATTTTAATAAACTCAGTTAATCCTGTTAGGTTGAAAAACAACCCTGTTAAACTTGAAAAAGAGGATATAAAGTATATTTATCAGAAAATTTTTAATATAATTTAGGAGTAATTATGGATGCAAAGAGCTTTTTAAAAGCAACAAAGGCAGATTTTTTTACAGGTGTTCCCGATTCTTTGTTAAAGCCTTTATGCGATGAAATTTATAATGAGTATGGCATTTCAAATAAGCATATAGTAGCGGCAAATGAGGGAAATGCAGTTGGCTTAGCGGCAGGCTATCACCTATCGACAGGCAAAATTCCTCTTGTTTATTTGCAAAACAGTGGTTTAGGTAATATAATTAATCCCGTAGCATCATTGCTAAATGAAAAAGTCTATGGTATACCTTGTATTTTTGTTGTGGGTTGGAGGGGTGAGCCTAATGTAAAAGATGAGCCACAGCATATTTTTCAAGGAGAAATAACTGTCAAGCTGCTCAAAGACATAGGAATACACACAGTTGTTATTGATAAAGGTACGAGCATAGATGAAATTGAGGCAGAGCTTGAAAGCTTCAAAATTGATTTTGAAAAAGGAAAAAGCATAGCCTTTGTGGCAAGAAAGGGAACGTTTACTACTGAAAATAAAATCAAATTTTCAAATAGCTATACAATGTGCAGGGAAGAGATAATAGAGCATATTGTGGCAGTTAGCAATGAAGATGTAATTGTATCAACAACGGGTAAAGCCAGCAGAGAGCTTTTTGAAATCCGTGAGAAAAATAAACAAAGTCATAAATGTGATTTTTTAACTGTTGGCTCTATGGGGCATAGCAGCAGCATTGCTTTGAGTGTGGCATTAAACAAGCCAAATCAAAAAATATGGTGTATTGATGGCGATGGTGCAGCAATTATGCACTTAGGCTCAATGGCTATATTAGGAAACCAAAATCCTGGTAATTTAGTGCATATAATAATCAATAATTCTTCACATGAAACAGTTGGAGGAATGCCGACGGTTTCTCAGACAATGGATTTAAGTGCTATTGCTAAAGCTTGTGGCTATGAAAAGGTTGCTAAGG
>JAAYSD010000016.1 GCA_012518465.1 Clostridiales bacterium | reverse complement strand
GTGCTTTTAAGTTTATTTACAGGCAATTCAATACCGTACGAATCAAGCGAGCGATAAAAATACCATGTATAAAGTAAAGCATCCTCAAAGGTATCCTTTTCGTCGATATAAAACAAACCGTTTGACTTGTTTTGATGCTCAAGGACATATTCTCTTATCAATTCTTTTCGTTCGCTTGTAAGCACAACGCAAGAATCATATAACAAGAATATATCAGCGACGCTGTTGACATCAATATAAATTTCACCATTAATCTGCGGTATCTCAAGCTGCATTTCCTTGTAAATTCTATTCATCATGCTAGTGGAATATAAGTCGCTGTCATTTGAAATGCTATATTCTGTATCTATGAAATAATAGTTTTTCTGCTGACGCTCATTAAGCTCAGAGATGAGATTGTTTTTTGTGTGAAAAGCTATGATAATTATTATAGGTATTATAATAATGAACAGTAGAATAAAGACAAGCCATCGTTTTTTTGTGAATTTTTTCATCGTTAAACTCCAAAAAGAAATAAGAATTTGAAAAAATTCTTATTTCTGATACTAAATTTTATTTTATGAAATTGCCCAGCAGCTACCTTGGTTATGAAAGGGCTGCCCGTCTATTAATAATGACATTTTTGAATAGGCTTTTGTAGTCCTAAGCTTTGTCACCGCTCCACCTAAAAATGAAACGTCTGATATATTATTGTATGTATTAATTCCCCTGTAATAACTATTTGATTCTGCCGTTGTGAAAGTTGCTGTTGACTTTGTTGTGCTTAAGCTTACGCCAGGAGAGGTAGAAACAGATAAAGAAGCATCGACTCCTGTTACAGAAAGCTCCATTGTATTAGTGTGTTTACGTATAGGCTTAGTAGCATTAAAAGCCCAGGAAGAGGAGGTGGCATCAAATTTTTGTTGGTAGCTAAAAAGACTTACACTTGAAGGGACGCTAAACCATATTCGTGCTTCAAGATTTGCTACTGTCGTTTGTACGCCAGGTTTGTAGTATATCTTTGCGTCTGCTTTTCCAGTTCCATTATAAGCTAATGCTTGGATAGAAAATATGCTAGTTACAATCATTACTAATGCAAAAAATATCATTTGCTTCCTTAAACCTCTGACTCGAAAATTGTTTCCTTGTGGATGTGTTGATTGCATAATGTCCTCCTTTTAAATGTGTAATATTTTTAATTTACAGCTGAATGCTGTTATTGTATAACCGTTATAACTATGGAAATTTTCATCATAATCAAACGGTATAAATGTATTATAATTCAATTCCATAGTTTTGTCAAGGATAAATAACCATCATTCTCAATTTTAGTATTTAAAAAATACAATAAAAGTTTAGAAAATGTCCTGAAAATGATACATATATTATATTATACTAAGTATAGTAGGGTGACTATATTTTCTAAAAAGCATATAAATAGGACTTTTATAGAAAATATAGCCAAATTGTATTGTAATATTATGTGCATATTACATGAATTTAATTTAATTTAAAATTTAGTATTTACAAATGAAAGGTCACTTGTTATAATATATTTGGTAAATGATTGTAGAAATAACTTTTTATTAAATTTTTAAAGATATCTTTTATATCAACATTTAATTTAAGTTACTCCTATGATTGTTTATGAAATTTTCCCTGCTAAGCAGGGGTGCTCCATTTTTGTTAAAGTTTTAAGTATTTTTCCCTGCACTTGCAGGGGTACGCAGTAGGCTTTGATTTTACTGTGTTTAAGTCTGTGTTCAAAGATGTTACACAGATTTAACCTATAATCTACCAAACTTAAATAAATTTCGGGGGGTGTGTTTATACTTATAAAAAGCAACATATGGGGCAAAAAAGAGGAAAAGGAGGGGATATATTATTGGCTGCCTTTGGAGCAGCATTTGCTTGATACCGGAAACATTATGATAATGTTATGGAATCACTGGCTTAGTGAAGGGCAAAGGATTTTAATTTTGCAGTCTATTTCAAGCTTTGTGCTTGATGAAGCTGCCGGTCAAAAGCTTGTGTTATTTTTAGGGTATGTTCATGATATAGGTAAAGCCACTCCATGCTTTAGCTTAAGGCGAATGAGCAACAATTCAATCGACTTAGATAAGCATGTTATTGATAAGCTTAGAAAAGCAGGCTTTCAAGAAATAGATAGCTGGAGTGGCGAATTATCTTCAAAATCACATCACGCATTAGCCGGACAAGTATTGGTGACTTCCTTTGGCGTTGGTGAAGATATTGCATCAATTATTGGCGGGCATCATGGCAAAACAGCAAATGACAAGATGGAAATAAAAACTCAGCTTGGAAGCTATGCATTTAATTATTATGATTGTCAAAATCAAGACTCACAAAGGTGGAAGGATTTGCAGCGTGAGTTGTTTGAATGGGCTTTAAAAGAGGCAGGTTATCAAAATGTTGATGAGCTTCCTAAAATTTCTCAGCCTGCTCAGGTTCTTTTACAAGGGCTTTTAATTATGGCAGATTGGATAGCTAGTAATGAAGAATATTTTCCCTTGTTTCCAATAGATAAGGATGAAGAGGAGAATCAAGAGCAGCGGCTAAAAAACGGGTGGGAGAAGTGGAGCAAAACATATATTTGGACTCCTGAATATTTTTTTGATATTGGAAATCAGTATTATAAAAGATTTGGTTTTTACCCTAGAGAAGTGCAGAAAGCTTTTTCTCATGCTATTGATAAAGCTGAAAGCACAGGCATTTTCATATTAGAGGCATCTATGGGCATTGGAAAAACAGAGGCGGCTTTAATTGCAGTTGAGCAAATGGCCGAAAAAAGCAAATGTGCAGGTGCATTTTTTGCTTTGCCAACTCAGGCCACATCCGATGGTATTTTTGAGAGAATAAAAAATTGGGCTGTTAAAGTTGCCCTTGAAACAGGTGATGATAAATCTATTCAGCTTGTTCATGGAAAGGCTCAGTTTAATGACTCGTTTAAAAAAATTAAAAATTCTGAGAATATTGATATTGAAGATGCTCATGGAAGTGTAGTTGTCAACAACTGGTTTACAGGTAGGAAAACAGCTATTTTAGATGATTTCGTTGTGGGTACGATAGACCAGCTTTTATTAGCAGGCTTAAAGCAAAGGCATTTATCACTCAGGCATTTAGGCTTGTCTAAAAAAGTTGTTGTTATTGATGAAGTACACGCTTTTGATGCGTATATGGGGGAGTATTTATTCCGAGTTATTGAGTGGCTGGGTGCGTATCATATACCTGTTATTATTTTATCAGCGACCCTTCCTTCGGCAAGACGTGAAAAATTGATTAGATCTTATCTTAAGGGAAGAGGTATAAAAAAACGTAATACTTATGAAGCTTATTCTGATTGGGACAGCTCACAGTGTTATCCGTTAATTACATATACAGATGGTAATAATATCTGTCAGGTCAGAAATTTAACAATAGAAAATAGAAAGGAGGTAAATGTTAATTTTCTGAAAGATGAGGACATAGCTTCCACAATTAAAAAAGCTCTTTCAAAGGGAGGAGTAGCAGGTATTATCGTCAACACTGTTAAAAGAGCGCAAGCGCTTGCTTTTGAGTTGGAGAGTGCATTTGGAAAGGAAAATATCAGTGTGATTCACTCTAGCTTTCTTGCTCCTGATAGAAGCAAGAAAGAAAAGCAATTGTTAAACGAAATAGGAAAAGATGCAAATAGGCCTAAAACTAAAGTTATTATAGGCACTCAGGTTTTAGAACAATCATTAGATATAGATTTTGACATACTCTTCACTGATATTGCTCCAATGGATTTGCTATTGCAGAGAATAGGAAGGCTTCATAGATTTTCAAAAACCAAGCGGCCACATAATTTAAGTATTCCCAATGTTTATATCATGGGGATACAGGGAGAGGCAAAATTTGAAAAAGGAGCTGTATCAATATATGGCGACTATCTTTTAATTCGCACACAATTATTTCTTCCCCAAAAATTGGTGTTTCCAACTGATATATCTCATCTGGTACAACGTGTTTATTCAGAAGATAATGAAAATGATATTTCTTTGTCAACTTATGAGAAATATCAAAAGGCAAAAGAATTAAACATATTAAAAACACAAAGGAAGGAAATAAATGCAAATGCATACCGGCTAGATAGCCCTTATAAACCTTTTAAAAACAGCCTTATTGGCTGGTTGAGGGATCCGGAAAGTGATACGGAGGAAAGGGGACTGGCTAGGGTGCGAGATGGTACGGCTTCAATAGAAGTTATTTTAGTTAAAAGAAAGGTGGGGGGGCTTTATTTGTTGGACAATATTACAAGGGTTGACGGAGAATTAAATTCATTTGTTTCCAAGAAAATATCACAGCAAACTGTTAGACTTCCGCATATATTTTGCTACAACACTGATGAAGTGATTGCTGAATTGGAGGAATTGAATAAACAAGAATTATCTCATTGGCAAAATGATTCATGGTTAAAAGGCAGTTTGGGAATGATTCTTGAAGAAGATAGTTGTTGTGTTTTGTCCGACTACAAAATTACTTATGATAAACAATATGGTTTAATGTATGAAAAGGAGGGCGAATGAGTAAATTTAATCTGCTTGATGAAAAATGGCTGGCTGTTATTTCAGGTGGACATGGCGAAGCAGAAGAAGTAACCTTGATAGACCTATTTATCAATTCTCATAAATATGTAGGGCTTGCCGGAGAAACGCCAACACAGGACTTTGCTGTTTTTCGGTTTCTGCAGGCAGTATTGTACACGGTGTTTACAAGGTTTGATGCTAAAGGTGAATCATATGAATGGGTCAGCATTAATAAAGACAATTTTCAAGTGGAAAACGCAATTGATGACGACGATATAGACGATTATAGAGAAGCTTTATTTAAAACATGGCAAGATTTATGGTCAAAAGGGAAATTCCCAGATATAATTATTAAATATTTAGAGAAATATCGTCATCGTTTTTATTTATTTGACAGCAAGTATCCCTTTTTTCAATTTCCTGAAATAGGGGAAGATGATTATCCTTATAGTGCAACAGAAAATAGCATCAATAAGCTAAACGGAAGGATTTTAGAGGGAGATCCCAAAAAGCCAAGATTATTTATGAGTCAGCGTCAAGATGAATTAGAGTATTCGGCAGCTGCACGATGGCTGATATATATTAACGGATACGCTCCCTCAAAATCAGGAAATCCGGGTAAAAAGATAAAAAGAGATTCTACCGGTGTAGCTTATTTGGGAAAGCTAGGAGGCATTTATGCAAGTGGGAAAAATTTGTTTGAAACCTTGCTTTTAAATCTAAATTTGAGCAAAAGCACGTGTGTGCAAAAGCCTATTTGGGAGGTAGAGCCACACATTGATAATTTTAAATCAGTACCTAATAATTTAGCACAGCTTTTTACATATCCCAGCAGGCAGTTGCTTTTAAAGTTAAATGATAACAATAAAGTCAACAAATTTATAATTGATTTAGCTGTGAGTAATTTTGAGTATGTTCCTAATTTAAAACTTGAGCCATTCACATTTTGGAGGTATGATAAAAAGCTTGATGCTAAAAAATGGAACGCTAAAGAAGGGATTGTACCAAAGCGTCTTGATCCTGATAAATATTTTTGGCAGGAAATGCAAACTTTTTCTAAAATTCAAGAAAACCAGCAAATTCCCGGTGTGATCGAGTGGCTTAGAACATTGCAGGGTGAAGGAATTGTATCGGGTACATTTTCGCTTAATGCAGTGGCAGAACATTATATTCAAAAAGATGGCGTTGTGGATAGGCAGATTTATGATAGGATTTCAGAGAATATAGGCTTGTTGGATAATCAGGAAAATGGGTGGCTTGCATTTATCGCAGACCAAATTATATTTACAGAACAAGCCATTGAAAAAACAATAGTTCGTTTTGCAAAGGATATTGAGAATATAAGGAAAACACGCAATAACCGATTAGAGCAGGATACCAAGGACCAGATATTTTTTGCCATTGATCAGCGTTTTAAAAAATGGTTAGCTAGTATTTTACCTAAAGATGATATGATTAAACGTAGCCTTGAGTGGAAAAGCGTATTGGAGAAGGAAATTAAAACTCAGGGTGAAAGATTAATTCAGGAATCGGGCAATAGAGAATATCTAGGAAGCTATATAAATAAAAACGGAGATAAGATGGATAACATAATTAAAGCTTATATTCGGTTTAAATTAAATTTAAAAAAAGAAATGGGGGTGAAATAATGAGCAGGGATGTATATGAAGTTTCTGCTAAGATTATTGGAAAGCTTGAGTCAACGCTTGAGCTTTCAGAAACAAAAGCTGCCTTGGCACGACTCAGAAACTCTATCGGCAGAGATATAACAGAGGCAGTTGATATATGGCCGTTGTTATTTCAATCAATGCCACAGGAATATTTATCTGTAACAGGAAAGCCTACACGAGAAGAAAATGCTGTTTTATTCGCTCTGCAGCTATACGCTTTGCATCAACAGGGCAAAAAGCAATCTGTAAATGAATTTACAAAAAACAGCGTTGCAAAGTCACTTAGCAGTGCTAGGTCTAAGGACGGAAAGGCTCTGGACAGAAGGTTTAATGCAATGCTTACGTCCGAGAGCCTTTCAGAGCTGGTGACGCATTTGCGTCATCTTATATGCATATTAAAGCAGCAAAAGGATACGAGGATTAATTATGCTAAATTAGCAGATGATTTATTTTGGTATCAATGTTCCAAGGAAATAGCTAATAAAATGCTTTTACGATGGGGACAAGATTATTATTTTTATACAAAAGAGAAAGAGGTAAAAAATGATGAAAAATAATTTATATTTAGATTTACATATTGTACAAACTGTTCCGCCAAGTAATATGAACAGAGATGATACAGGCACGCCAAAGACTGCCGTATATGGCGGCGTAACACGTGCACGTATTTCTTCTCAAAGCTGGAAAAAGGCTATGAGAGAATATTTTAAGAAAAATATTGATGAAAATACAATGGGTATTAGGACTAAAAAAATAGTTGAAGCACTGGCAAAGGAAATTATGGAAAAAGATTCATCTATTAGCGAAGAAAGTGCGATGAAACTTTCGGAAGAAATTTTTAAAAAAACAAAAATATCTATTGAGAAGCAAGAAGCAAAAGCACTTTTCTTTTTAGGAGGTAAGCAAAAGGAAGCTCTTGCTTACTATGGCATTGCAAATAAGGATAATTTAAAAGCAAATGAAATAAAGAATATTTTAAAAGCAAACCAAAGCATTGATGTAGCTTTGTTTGGGCGTATGGTGGCAGATGAGCCTGAATTAAATGTTGATGCAAGCGCACAAGTTGCTCATGCTATTTCAACACATAAGGTTGTTACAGAATTTGATTTTTTCACTGCTGTTGATGATTTAACTCCTAATGACCAATCAGGGGCGGGAATGCTGGGGACAGTTGAATACAATTCGGCGACATTATACCGTTATGCTAATATCGCAGTACATGAGCTTAATTATCAATTAGGTAACAATAAAGAAATTTGCATTGAAGCATTAAAGCTTTTTGTTGAAGCATTTGTCAAGTCTTTACCATCAGGCAACATAAATTCATATGCAAATCAAACCATTCCAAATGCATTGATTGTGTCGGTTAGATCAGACCGTCCGGTTAATTTAGTAAATGCATTTGAAAGTCCGATTCAGGTTGATGGAGGATATGTAAGTCATTCTATCTCAAGGCTAAAGGATGAATTTAATAAGATTAATCGATTTGTAAACTCGCCAATAGCAGCCTTTACACTGGGTGATATAGAAGATATAGGAGAAGAAAAGGAATCCTTAAGTGAGCTTTTAATGTCCTTGTCAGCAGCTGTAGAAAATATTCTTTAGGTGATGGATTATGAAAACTATTGTTTTAAAATTTTCCGGACCCTTGCAGTCATGGGGAATAGGCTCTCACTTTGAAAACAGAGATACATCAAAATATCCTACTAAAAGTGCTGTTATCGGGTTAATAGCTAGTGCTTTAGGCTATCGCAGAGATGAAACAGCAAAAATACAAGAGTTAAATAATTTATCCTTTGGTGTACGTGTAGATCAAATCGGTACAATACTGAGAGATTTTCATATAGCAAAATCACAAAAGCAATCTTATGTGACAAATAGATATTATTTGCAAGATGCAGTTTTTGCAGTAATGATTTCACATAAGGATTCAAATAAAATTGATGCTATTGTAAAATCACTTGAGCAGCCTGATTTTGCCCCTTATTTAGGGCGACGCAGTGTTCCGGTAAACAGTGACTATATTCAAGATGTTTTAGAAGATGATTTGTTATCTGTAATAAAATCCTATCCTTGGCTGGCAAGCGAATGGTATCAAAAGAAATTTATGAGAGAAGAAAAGGCTGACGAATTTATTGAATTAGATGCTTTAGTGGATGGGGATTTAATAGATGACGGCACACCTTCAATTTATAATCGTGATAAAGTAGAATCATTTGCTTTTTCGTATCGCAATCACCAATTTAGAGCTGTAAAGGCTATAAGAGTGAAAATTCCAGTAGAAGCAATTGAAGAGGCAACAGAGCATGATGCCTTTCAAAGTATAGGGGGCTAATGATGTATTATATTTCGAGAGTAGAAATCGATATAAATAACAGAAGAAAAATAGCTGAGCTTACTCATTTAGGGGCATATCACAATTGGGTTGAACGAAGCTTTCCTCAAGAATTTAGTACTGGAAAAAGAAGTCGTAAGTTATGGCGAATTGATTATTTAGATGGAAAAAGGTTTCTCCTGATTGTTAGTCAGGAAAAACCGGATTTACAAAAGCTGGAGGCATATGGAGTGCCGAATTCAGCACGATGTAAAAGCTACGACACTTTTCTCAATAGTTTAACAAATGGGCAAAGGGTTTCGTTCAGGCTTGCTGCAAATCCAGTGAAAGCTGTAAAACAGAAAAATCAAAGAGGAAGAGTGTTTCCTCATATCACCAGCCAATATCAGCTGCAATATTTAGAAAAAAGAGCTAAAGCTTTAGGTTTTTCTTTAGTTGAGAATGAATATAAAATAGTGCAGAGAGATTTTCCTATTTTAATGAAAGGCGGAGGTAAAAAAATGAAATTGGCAAGAGCAATTTATGAAGGTGAATTGATTATTGAAGATATTGAGATTTTTAAAAAGGCTTTAACAAATGGTATAGGAAAAGAAAAGGCCTATGGTTTTGGTATGATGACGGTAATACCTTGAGGAGAGAGTATGGAAAAGGAGGCAGGGATTAAGAAGCCTGAGTTACAAGCACTTCCAAGAGTAACTGATAGGATAACGTTTTTGTATGTTGAGCATTCAAAAATAAACAAACAAGATGGAGCTATAACAGTAACTGATAATCGAGGAATAATACGTATTCCATCTGCAATAGTGGGAGTACTGCTGCTAGGTCCGGGGACGGATGGTTTTCCCCGCATGCGCGGGGGTGATCCTAAACCTAATGTATTATAATGACGACAGGCGGGGGAGGTGATGCGTTGAATTTCATCATAGGCGCTATACTAGGTATCATCTACTTTTTTCTAAAAGACGTACACAAACGTTACAAGTAAACAGTCTAAACCGCCCACAAGGGCAGAAAGTGAGGTTTTCCCCGCATGCGCGGGGGTGATCCCGTGTGACATTATAACTATCATCATGACAAAAAGTTTTCCCCGCATGCGCGGGGGTGATCCTGTATCGTAACAACTAGCGATTTTTCGTTTAATATTTTCCCCGCATGCGCGGGGGTGATCCTTTAGGTAATCGAATAATATAACTAAAAAATACGTTTTCCCCGCATGCGCGGGGGTGATCCCAGGCACATCAACGAATGTTGAAACAATTGCTCGTTTTCCCCGCATGCGCGGGGGTGATCCTCAATATGTGGATAAAATTGTTGATGAACGTATGTTTTCCCCGCATGCGCGGGGGTGATCCTATCGGTTATTAATTTCTGTTTTTCAAAAACTGGTTTTCCCCGCATGCGCGGGGGTGATCCTTATTGCGCGGCAGTTTTAGCGGATAAACCGCGGTTTTCCCCGCATGCGCGGGGGTGATCCTTGACTATGATTTATTCCAATTGGAACAGTATGGTTTTCCCCGCATGCGCGGGGGTGATCCTTTTACTGAAATCCTTGTAGCTGTCTTTTTTTCGTTTTCCCCGCATGCGCGGGGGTGATCCTTATTGGGGAACTGAAACGAGAAATAAACAATAGTTTTCCCCGCATGCGCGGGGGTGATCCTTGCGTGGCTTTTGTAGACGAAAACAACAAAGCGTTTTCCCCGCATGCGCGGGGGTGATCCTTGATTTGATTTTAATTTTATCAAAATGCTATTGTTTTCCCCGCATGCGCGGGGGTGATCCGATACGTTCCAGAGGAAAAGCTGCAAAGCTGGAGTTTTCCCCGCATGCGCGGGGGTGATCCTTGGCGTGCCATCGAATTTATGCCCTACTGTCGGTTTTCCCCGCATGCGCGGGGGTGATCCTAATGTAAAGATACCCCCTATATCAACAAATACGTTTTCCCCGCATGCGCGGGGGTGATCCTCTAGCGTGTAACAAGACGATTGGTAGTTTTAGGTTTTCCCCGCATGCGCGGGGGTGATCAGTTAGCTTTGATTTCTTGCCAAAATGAATTACATCAGATAAAGGGAATGAGGTTGAATTAGTGACAGTTGATGTATTGGTATTGTTGCAATTTATGCTTTTATAGTATCCAACAAAAAAACAAGAAAACCAATGATGATAATCATAAAATATAATTATAGCGTGTTGACACTAATTCAGCTAAATAGCCATGAAATCAAATTGGCGAACAATGTGGCATATACACTTAAAACAAAGGCGGAGATACTGCTATACTGCGAGGATGTTATTTACCAGATTTGATGTGATAATTGTGAAAAAATTAAATTTGTGATAAATCTTATTTTTTAGCAGTTTTCTTATTAATTTCGACAGTAATATTAATAGCATTCATCAGTACAGAACAACCAAGCGAATATTATCTAGTTTTTCTTCCAATAGCAATTACAACTATTGATGGAATTATTATGAATATATTGCCACCAGAAGGAGAAATAGACGAAAAGCCTAATGATAGAACGGTTAAGTAAAGATTTAAATTAAGGGAGGATTAAGATGGGAAAATTGCAATTACATTACGATAAAACCTTAAAGTTAACCAATGCACTAATAAAGATTATAGATTTAAGTGAAAT
>JAAYSD010000002.1 GCA_012518465.1 Clostridiales bacterium | reverse complement strand
TTTGTGCTTTTTGGAAAAGTAATAAATCAAATCAATCACCATTCCTTTGAAAAAATTATAATTTTGTTGCTTTTCGAAAAAGTAAAAATCAAACAAGCACAAAACTTTTAAAAAAATCATAATTTTCTTACTTTTCATAAAATTACCCCCACTTCTCATCAGAGAAGAGGGGGATTAAATTAAGCCTCGCAGGCACTACACAACTTATCTTGACTGAATTGCTGTGCCGCATTTGTGCTGTGCTGATAGTATAGCGATTTAATCTTGTTTTCCCATGCAAAAAGATAAAGCTTGTTAATATCCTTTGCTGACATTTTAGGGTTAATCATTAAATTAAGTGATTGGCTTTGGTCGATAAATTGCTGTCGGCTTGCCGCTTGATCTAATACATGATATTGGTCAATTTCACTAAAGGTTTTAAATACCTCTTTTTCTTGATCAGAGAGAAAATCCATGTGTTGAACAGATCCGTCATGATACCTTATATCTGTCCAAACTTCACGAGTATCCTTACCTCTTTCGGCTAAAATGCTTTTTAAATATGGATTTTTTATAGTAACTTTTGCTTTGGCTACATCTTTAACATAGCAGTTAGACCAGATTGGCTCAATGCTTTGGGAAACCTGCCCTAAAATAAATGCTGATGAAGTAGTGGGAGCAATTGCAGTGAGCGTTGCATTTCTCCTGCCATAGCCTTTTAATAATTCAGGCTCGCCATAGAGCTTTGCCAGTTCTTTAGAAGCTTTATATGCTTTGTCCTTGATAAATTTAAATATCTGAACATTAAGCCTTTTAGCCTCAACGCTTTCAAAGGCTATCATTTTTGATTGTAAATAAGAATGCCAGCCTAATGCGCCAAGTCCAATAGCACGATTTGCGACAGCAAAATTATAAGCACGTTCCATAAAGCTGAATGCGTCCTTATACTCCTTTTCATTGGAATCTCGAAGTGCCTCTAGCTTTTCAATAAAATCAGTCATTACAGCGTCTAGAAAATATACCATTGTTTCAACAGCGTCGGTGTCCTTCCACTCATCATAATGAAGAATGTTCATTGAAGATAAGTTGCAGACAAAGGACCAATATTCATTATCAGGTAAAGCAATTTCCGAGCATAAATTACTGTGCGTTATCTTTAAATTTTTATCCTTGTAAACATCAACGGTGTTGTTATTTACAGTATCTGTAAATAAGATATAAGGATAACCTATTTCTACCCTGCGTTGAATAACCTTTGCCCACAAGGCTCTTTTTTCACTATCTCCTGCTATCATGTCCTGCATCCATTTATCGCTGACTGTTACACCATGAGTAAGCTCTTGGATAGGATCGCCCTCTGTTCCAATTTTTAAAAATTCTTCAATATCCGGATGCTCAATAGGAAGATAAGGAGCAAATCTGCCACGCCTTGTTGACCCTTGAGAAACAACATCCATCATTGTTTCAAAAAGCTTCATAAAATGCACTGCTCCGGAAGATGTTCCGTTGTCGGTTATTTCAGCGCCTCTATGCCTTAACTCACCGAAAAATCCCGAAGTACCGCCGCCATACTTACTCATCATACCAGCCTCAGAAAGAGTGTATAAAATACTGCTCATGTTGTCTGAGATATAAGAACCAAAGCAGCTGATAGGCAAACCCTTTTTTATCCCGAAGTTAGCCCAAATAGGTGAAGAAAGGGAGTAAAATCCCTTTTCCATATAGCTGTAAAACTTATCGGCAAAGCCTTTTATATTTAAAATTTCCTCTGCTCTTTGTGAAATAACTTTAATTCTCTGTTCAGGAGTAACGCCCTTTGTTAAATATCCTTTTGATAAAAAGTTTTTACTGTTTTCATTTAACCATCTCATTTTTATTATTTTCCTTTTCCGGCGTTTTTAAAATAAATCGTCACCTGTTATACTTCTTGCTCGTTTTGTATAATTTATAGAACGTTTAACAAAAAAGTCACTATGCTTTGTAGCTACTATTTCATCATCAAACCAATCAGTTTGCTCTACCGCCTTTTCATCAACCTCAAAGATTCTGTCATAACCAATGCTAGCCAATGAATTATTAAGACGGTTTTTTACAAATTCCTTTACTGTTTGCTTTGGCATAAAGTCAAGGTCGCCTTTTTCATATATCCAGTCAATTACAATGGACTCTGAGTCAAATGCTTCTCTACAAGCGTTTGTAACAATTGTATACATTTCATTGTCAAACCATTCGGGATTTTCCTGTTTGATGATATTAATTATATCAATACCGAAAAGTCCATGAATTTGTTCTTCCTTTGATGTAGCCTCAATAACATTTGATATTCCTTTAAATATATTTCTGTATTTATTAAATGACATAATAATAAGAAACTGAGAAAATAAAGAAACATGCTCTATAAACAATGAGAAAAGCAAAACGGAAATAGTATATTCCCTATTGCTTTCAAGCTGTGCAGTTGCTACACTTTTTTCAAGATAGCTTACCCTTTGCATAAGCTGAGGGATTTCTTTTATCTTTTCAAATTCATTATTCAGACCAAGTATTTCCAAAAGGTGAGAATATGCATCGTGGTGTCTAACCTCGCTTTCTGCAAAGGTATAACCAACAGAGCCTACCTCTGGCTTTGGAATACGCTTAAATATATCTCCCCAAAAAGTTTTTACAGCGACCTCAACCTGAGCTATTGCAAGCATAGCATTTTTTATTGCATTACGCTCAACTTCAGTCACATTTACTTTAAAATCTTGTATATCAGAGGTGTAATTATACTCAGTGTGTATCCAGTATGAATGACGAATGGCATCAACATATTCAATAAGCTCTGGGTATTCATAAGGCTTTAGATTAAGACGCTTTTTAAAAAGGTTTCTCTTACGGTTTAAATTTCTATGCTCACGATAAATGATATAAGCTTTCGCGGATTTTTTATATTTTGAATCAAGCAAAACCTCCTCAACTAAATCCTGAACATATTCCACGCTAAGCTCATCCAAATTATTACGTTCAATTATTTTATCCAGTACAAGAAAGGCTAGCTTTTCAGACTCAGCCTTGTTAAATTCTCCTGTTTCTTTGCCTGCTTTTGAAATGGCAATAGTGATTTTATCGATATTAAATGGTACTGTCGAACCATCTCTTTTAATAATGAATTTTGGTGTATCCATAAAACGTCCTCACTTTCTCATATTAGTTATCATTATAATTATGTAAAAAACTAATGTCAATGAGAAGTGTTACGTCGTTACAAAACTAATGGTGATATAGCAATATTATAAAATTTTCATAATTTAGGTATTGACAAATAAATTTTAATATGCTATAATTCTTAATAATATATTTTAAATGCGTTTGTACAGGGACAAAAGCAAGTTTTTACCTTTCAGAGAGCTGTTGTGCTTAGTTTTAAGCGTGGTGGAAAACAGCAGGTTATTCTTGTCATACTCACCTTGGAGCAGTCCAGTGAAAGCTTTTACATTACAACCTATATTATAAATGCAATGAGTGGAATAAAAGTATATGATTCCCGTTACAGAGAGCCGTTGTTTGGTGGAAAACGGTACGGAGCATTTACCATAGTCCTCCACTGGCAGTTCTTATGAAAGCTTGCCATAATTTAGTGCGTATGTATAAGCAAGTAGTAAGGAACGGAGTCCTACCGTTAAAGAGGGAATACATTGACAGATGTATTAATGAGCGGCTTGCTATGCAAGCAATTAGAGTGGTACCATGGAAGCGTTGCTTTCATCTCTTATTTAGGAGATGAGGGCTTTTTTATTTTATATAAAGTATTAATATTAAAAGAATTATTTGTAATTACTCATTTGAAAGGAAGGATAAAATGAAATTAACAGGTGCTGATATTGTTGTAGAATGTTTGATTGAGCAGGGGGTTGAAACGATTTTTGGCTATCCGGGTGGTGCTGTTCTTAATATCTATGATTCATTATATAAATACAGTGATAGGATAAGCCATATTCTTACTGCCCATGAGCAAGGTGCTTCTCATGCTGCTGATGGATATTCACGCTCTACGGGAAAAACAGGGGTTGTTTTAGCTACCTCTGGCCCTGGTGCTACTAACTTAATTACTGGAATTGCAACAGCTTATATGGATAGCATACCTATGGTCGCTATTACTGGAAATGTTGCAAAGCCACTGCTGGGACTTGATAGCTTTCAAGAGGTGGATATTACTGGAATTTCCATGCCTATTACAAAGCATAATTTCATAGTGGAAGATGTCAATAAGCTGGCGGATATAATAAGAAAGGCATTTTATATAGCTAATGAAGGCAGAAAAGGACCTGTTCTAATAGATATTCCCAAGGATATCACTGCACAGTATGCTGAGTTTTCACCTAAAAAGGTGCAAGAAATTAGGAAATGTGTTTTTCCTGCACTAGATGAAGAAATAAAAGAAGCTATTAAATTGATTAAAAATAGTAAAAGACCTTATATTTACACTGGTGGAGGTGTAATTTCATCTAATGCGAGCAAGGAGCTTGAGGAATTTGCAAAAAGGCTTGATGCTCCTGTTTCCACATCGCTTATGGGGCAAGGCTGCTTTAATCAAAAGGATAAAAGATATATCGGTATGCTGGGAATGCATGGAACAAAAACAGCAGCTGAAACTATTACAAATTGTGATTTGTTTATCGGTATAGGCACAAGGTTTTCTGATAGAGTTATTGGCGACCCTAAGACCTTTGCAAGAGATGCTAAAATCATTCAAATAGATGTTGATCCTGCTGAGATTGATAAAAATATTATTACAACACACTCTGTTATCGGTGATGTTGCTGATGTTTTACAGAAAATTAATTCCCAGCTGGAGCAGCAAAATCACAGTGAGTGGATGCAGAGAGTTTATGAGTGGAAAAAGCAGCATAATTATCCACAGCGACCATTCCATAAGGAGGATATAACTCCACAATATTTAATGGAAACT
>JAAYSD010000015.1 GCA_012518465.1 Clostridiales bacterium | reverse complement strand
GAAGGATTAAAAGAATAAAGCTTAAAAAATCTATCTTCTGCCAAAGCCTCCAAAGCCACCTTTTCCTCCGCCCATACCATTTTGTGCTACGGTAAGAGCAGCTGTTGTGCTAGAGCTTTTTTCATAATCCTTATGCACTCCGGAGGTTAAGATATTATCACTATCTTCACCACCATCATAGCTTCCACCGGTAAGAATTGAATATTCATCACCATTTATAATTTTATCAGATGAATAATACAATACTGCCGAATCCTTAAGAGGCTTAAAGCTTGTGATTATATTTCCGTCTTTATCACAAACACTAATTACCTCGTCCTCGTTCATTTCAACAGATACCATTAAAGATGCTTGGGCAGATTGCTCGGTATTTGAGCCTTGTGACATTCCACCACTATCTAGGGCGATTATTGTTCCCCCGTTTACTGTGATAGTACCATCACAATCAACAGCACCATTAGCTGAATTTATAGGTCCATTAACGAAAATCATTCCACCATTAAAAGTCAATACTCCATTTGAGTCTACGCCATCTCCATCAGCATTTATTATTATAGTTCCGCCATTAACGGTTAGACTAATATCCTTTTCTTCATTATCTTCCTCAGCATCAACTACATTAGCAGTATTTTGTGTTTGTGCATTTTCAGGCAAGCCCTCCTGCATATTAGGACGTTCTCCTCCATTAAATTTGCCGTCCTCCGGCATACCCTCAGGCATATCTTCAGGGCCTCCCTCAGGCATATTATCCTGTCTGCCATTAAATCCCCCTCCATTAGGGAAATTTCCTCCTCCAAACTCGCCTGAGCTTCCATCGGAGGCATTTATAGCATCATCATCAGAAGTTATATTAAAATAACCATCGTTAAATTCTATGCTAAGTCCCTCTATTCCCTCGTATGACTTGCTAATAGTCATACTAGCATTATCAAAAGTTATACTACCATCGGAATGTACCCCATCATCGGCCGTCTGAATATCAAAAGTTCCACTGGATATATTAATATCCCCATTAGCATGAATACTGTCATCTGTACTATTTATATTAAAGCTGCCACCCGTAATATTTATATTCCCATTTGATTTTAATGCCTTTGCACTAATCTCCTCAGTAGTACCCTCTTCATTTTGTTCAGTATCTAGTGACGAATCAGCACCCTTATGAGTTGAAATTATAAATTCTCCCTCACTTATATCAAGATTAGTTTCAGCTTGTATTCCATCCTTATATGAAGAAATATTTAAAGTACCAGCACTTATTTGTACAAAACCCTTTTCAGCGTCATCGGTTTCAGTTGATTTTATTCCGTCACCACCACATTTTATTATAATTTCTCCACCTTCAACAGTAACAGAATCTTTTCCTCTTATCGCATCATCAACAGCAGTAACTTTTATAACACCCTCTTTAATCTTTATATCATTCTTACTTGAAATTCCATCTTGAAAATTACCGCCAACGGTTAATGAGCCAGTGCCTTTAATATTCAAATCATCTTGTGAAAAAATTGCCGCCTTTAGCTCCTCATCATCTCTATTTGTTGAATCTGTTATATAATTTTCCGTACCATCGGAAAGCTCAATTATTACTTTATCACTGATTGATTTAACATAAATAACAGGTGAATTATCATTTGATAAATTAACTTCATTTAAAATAAGCTTTACCTTATCATTTTCCGAGTCGGAATATATCGTTTTATCAACATCAACAATTATCTGTGCTTTATCAGAATCACCATTTAAAGTATATTCGCCCGGCTTAGTTATTGTAATAACATCATCAGCCCTAGAAAAGCCATCACTATCGCCCTCAATACTAAGAGGCGTATCGGTTAATGCCGGTGCTTTTGTAATATAATCGCTCTCATCAAATTCTGAAACGACAGAAAAATTTGCTTTTCCACTACTATCATCATCCTGCGTCTTTTTATCTAGTAAGTGAAAAATCCCTACGCCTCCTAAGACGCCTACAATTGCCAGCAATGGAACTATTACTACCTTTTTATTCATAAACTCTCCTTTTGAGCAGACTTAATCAGGCTACTGCATATATAGCTTATCTTCATTCCTTGAAAGAATGAGCGTTATATTCATATTTCCGTTTAGAGTGCGTAAATTGTCGATAAATTCCTTGTGATTAACTGATTTTTTAATATCAATTGTATAAACAAGCTCAAAAACACTTCCAAAATCAACCGTCTTTACCCTAGTAAGCTTCCAATTTTCAGTATATTTATTCAATAATTCATCAAATATACCGTTGAAATTCAAAGCCTCGGGTACAGTAATTTTTAAAGTCATGTGAGTATTTTTTCCCTCCCCGAAGTTTATGTACTTTAACACAATTAAAAGTAAAGCCAGCATTAAAAAGAATACAAAGCCATAGCCTATATATCCAAGTCCACAAGCTAAACCAATAGCCAGAGATAAAAACAAATAACAAAGGTCCTCAGGGTCTCCCGGAACACTTCTGTACCGCACTAGAGTAAAAGCACCGGCAAGGCTGAATGCTCTAGCCACATTATCACCTATTAGCATTATCACAATAGAAATAATAGCAGGCAGCATTACCATGGTTAGCAAATAGCTCTTGACATAGGTTTTTTCTTTATTAATAAATTGATATAAAAGGCTTACTAAAATTCCAAAAAGTAAAGATGCACCTATTATTAGCACCACTTTACCCAAATCAAGGCTTGATGTTGAATTATCTGTTAATAATGATGAAAAAAATTTTGACATAATACACCTCTGATTAAATTTTTATTTCATACTTATGATTGAAAAATTGATTTTGCTCATTATCTTCATTTGATAAAAGATATTGATTATATGCTGTGCCGTATTTTGAAAAGCTTATTTTAAAAATATCAGAATTAGAAAGTGCATGAACAAGCCATAAAGGCATAGCACTACTCACTTTGATTTCCAGCAGCCTTTCCTCAGAATTGATAATGTTGCTTCCGTAGTTTTCACTCCTCAAAGACAAATCATCTCTCCTTGTATAAATATCCTTATCAAAGGTTATTCTCAGCTCTTTATCATCCTTGGCAAAGTATGCCTCTCGCTGATAACTAATATACTGCATAGGCTTCGGTGTATATAAATTAATAAATGCTTGTATCTCTCTAAACACCTGTTTTTGTAAAACATTATCAATATTTACGGGAATTTCATTTGTTTTTAAAAAAGCCTCTGCCTGTTTTAGCGTAATTAAAACACGCCTTTTTGTCACTATACCACCGATTTTCCTTTTTATTTCTAAAAACACATTATCCTCGGACTTTGTCGGTGATTGGTACGAACGCAGCCTTAGCTTTTCCTTGAAATAAGGCTTTGATAATGACGTTCGTATCAAATAACTATCACCAGTATCATAATAAAGATTATAGATTCCGTAATTTTTGCCATCTATACAATACTCATCAGGAGTAATAAAGGGCATTATCTCACTTTTAAAGCGTTCGTATTGTTTTTTATTAAGTCTATATTTCAGCTCTTTCCTTTTGAAGGTATTTTTAGCCATTTTGTTCACCTCACTAAAAAATCGTGTATTCCCTTGATAAAAGAATACACGATTAAACTTAAATTAATCTTAAATTTGTAAAGCAAATGCAATGTTAAGGTAAAATCACAGTGAACTTTGTGTTATTGTTTTTTGAAAAAACAGTGATATTGCCATTATAGCTGTTTACTATTGATTGAGCAATACTAAGCCCCAAGCCAAAGCTACCGCTTTTTCTGTTTCTTGATTTATCGGCACGATAAAATCTTTCAAATATATTTTTCTGCACCTCAATCGGAATTTCCGACAAAGTATTTTCTACCTCAAGCTTTATTTTTTTGTTTTCCTTATATAGACTTACCGTAATAATAGACTCATTTTTAGAATATTTTACAGCATTATCTATTAGTATTGTAACAAGGTTTTTCATTTCATCAGCATTAGCAAAATAAGAAATATCTTTCGTTATATCCATGTTTAAGCACTTTTGCTTTTCATATGCCAATGGTTCAAACACAAGGCAAACACCAACTATTACCCTTGATAAATCAAGCTCCTCTCGCTCAACCTGCTTTTTATCAAAATCTCCTTTAGCCAAAAATAGCAAATCATTAACAAGCTCGGACATACGCAGGGTTTCATTTTTTATATAATTAAGCCATTTTGATTGACTTTCGACAGTTTCATTTTTATTAGACAAAATAACATCAGCATTTGTAGAAATAACGCTCAATGGCGTCTTTAACTCATGTGAAGCATCAGCAATAAACTGCTTTTGCTTTTCCCAAGCAACAGAAATAGGCTTAACAGTCCATATAGCCAGCAAATAGCTGATTGCATAAAGCACGAACAGCCCCAAAACAAGTATAATCACAAAAATTATTAGCAGATTATTTAAATCCTTTATTTCATCTGTTCTATTTAAAAGAATAATTTCATACTCTCCAAGGGGATTTTTAAATACATTAAAGCGAAATTTTTCTTCATCTATAACATAAACACCCTGACCTTCATTAATAAATGTATTTACATTATCTATTTCCAGCATATCACTTTGCTCTGAAAAAGGATACTTAATATCCAGAATTTGATTATCCTCATCTGCTCTTATATAAACTGTGTTGCTAAACCTTGTATTTTCCTCAAACTCCTTTGGAAAAGGCTTTTCCTTATGCTCGTTTTCAACAAAGGGCTTTTTCTGCTGATTTGCAGTATTTACCGTATAAAACTCAAAAGCATTGTTTATTATATCCTGTGCTTGATTCATTTCAGAAACACGCAGGGTTAGATAAATAATCACTAAAATGCCTATTAACACGGTAGAAAATATGCACATATTAACAATAATGAATCTATGCCTAAGCTTTTTAATCATCCCCTGCCTCCAGACGATAGCCAACGCCCCTTATAGTTTTTATTTCAGTTTTTGAAGAAATATGGTATAGCTTTTTTCTAAGAAAGGAAATATATACTTCAATATTATTATATTCAGCGTCAGAGTCAAGTCCCCATACCTTTTCAATTAGCAGGTCCTTGCTTATTATTTGATTTGTATTATGAAAAAGTACCTCAGCCACTATAAATTCCTTTAAACCCAGCTTAACACTATTTTTACCACAAGATAACTCATAATTGGAAATATTAAGCCTAAGGTCTGAGAAAACAATACAATTGTCATTATGTGACTTAAACTGCCTTCTGTATAATGAGCGAATCCTCGCTAACAGTTCTTCCGATGAAAAGGGTTTTGTTATATAATCATCAGCACCTAAATCAAGTCCCTTTACCTTTGAGGAGATATCCTCCTTAGCTGACAAAATAAGTACGGGTGTCATTATAGAATTTTTACGCAAGGTGCTTAAAATTTCAAAACCATCTAAATTCGGCAGCATTATATCAAGTAATATTAAATCATAAACATTTGTTAATGCCGAGTCAAGTCCTGAATTACCATCAAGACAAATATCAGTAATGTATTTCTGCTTCATCAATAGCTGTGATACAGCTTCAGCCAAAGGCTGTTCGTCCTCTATTATTAAAATTCTCATATTCACTCCTCATTTTCTTGATTTAATTATACCTTTTTTTATCAATATGTCAATGCCAAAAGGCTTATTACCATAATCAACTGAAAAATATTATAGTATCATGTTACAATAAGCTTGTTGACATAGTAAATTTTAAGTGCTATAATACATTTACGGGAGCTTGTGTTACAGGCTGAGAGGGAGATATAATCTCCGACCGCACCTGATTTGGGTAATGCCAACGTAGGGAATATGCATGATTTTCAGCGTATCGCCTTGCGATACGCTTTTTTTATTATAATTATGCAATCTCTAGCAATTATCTTTATCAAGGAAATGATAAATATAAAGAAAAGAGGTAATTTTATGCAAATTCAAGCAAAAAAACTAGTTCTCGCCGGTATTTTAACAGCTGTGGGAGTAATCTTATCCCCACTAAATATTCCCATAGGAATTGTAAAAGCCTTTCCTATTCAACATTTTATCAATGTTCTTGCCGCTGTAATCTTAGGAAAATACTATGGTACAGGAATTGCCTTTGCCACTTCACTCATAAGAGTAATGCTAGGTATGGGTACTCTTTTAGCCTTTCCGGGAAGTATGATTGGTGCTTTTTTAGCAGGAGTACTTTATAGCAGATTTAAAAAAATCCCTTTGGCGTTTTTAGGAGAAATAATAGGCACAGGTTTACTTGGTGCCTTAGCAGCATACCCTTTCGCAACACTTTTAATGGGAAAGGAAAGTGCAATTTTTGCTTTCATAATACCTTTTAGTGCCAGCACACTATTTGGAGCTGCTCTTGCAATAATTTTACTATATGCACTTAAAAAAACGCCAGTATGGAAATATGTAACAGAGAATCAAGGTTAGTAATTTTTAAAGCATTTCAAAACGCATAGGTATAACTGCCTATAAAAAATAAAAAACGGAGGAAAATATGACTTATAATACCCAGATGGAGGCTGCAAGGCTTGGTATAATAACCGAACAAATGCTGTCTGTCGCAGAAAAGGAAAGTATAGACCCACAAATTATTCGTGAACGTGTAGCAAAGGGAAGTATAGCTATTCCAGCTAATAAGAATCACAAATCCCTTGACCCTAACGGAATAGGAGAAGGATTAAAAACTAAAATCAACGTAAACCTCGGCGTATCAGGTGATTGTGCAGATTATACAGAGGAATTTGAAAAGGTAAATCTTGCACTGGAATTTAAGGCTGAGGCGATTATGGATTTAAGCAATTATGGCAAGACAAATACATTTAGAAAGCAGCTAATAGAAAAATCACCTGCTATGATTGGTACAGTACCTATTTATGACGCTATCGGTTATCTTGAAAAGGATTTAAAGAAAATCACTGCTAAGGATTTTTTAAAGGTTGTCGAAGCACACGCTAAGGAAGGCGTTGACTTTATGACAATTCATGCTGGAATAAACCGTCATGCCATTAATAGCTTTAGAAAGGCTAAGAGATTAACCAACATTGTTTCACGAGGCGGCTCTCTTGTTTTTGCTTGGATGGAAATGACAGGAAACGAAAACCCTTTTTATGAATTTTATGACGATGTACTAGATATACTTTACAAATATGATGTAACCATCAGTCTTGGAGATGCGCTGCGTCCTGGAAGTACTTATGATTCAACTGATGCCGCACAGATTTCAGAGCTTATTGAGCTGGGGCACCTGACTAAACGTGCATGGGAAAAAAATGTTCAAGTAATGGTCGAAGGGCCCGGACACATGGCTATTAACGAAATTGCTGCAAATATGATTTTGCAAAAAAGAATTTGTCATAATGCTCCCTTTTATGTGCTAGGCCCTCTTGTTACTGATATTGCACCGGGGTATGACCACATTACTTCAGCTATTGGCGGAGCTATTGCCGCTGCAAACGGTGCTGATTTCCTTTGCTATGTCACACCTGCCGAGCATTTGCGTCTGCCTAATAAGGATGATGTTAAGGAGGGAATAATCGCTAGTAAAATAGCAGCTCATGCAGCTGATATTGCAAAAGGAATACCAAATGCTCGTGATGTTGATAACAAAATGAGTGACGCTAGAAGAAGGATTGATTGGGAGGAAATGTTCAGTCTCGCTATTGACCCTGAAAAAGCAAGAGCTTATTTTGAAAGTAAGCCACCGGCTGAAAGACATTCCTGTTCCATGTGTGGAAAAATGTGTGCAATGCGTACTACAAATAAAATCCTTAATAATGAAACTGTTGAATTTGAGGAGTAAAATGTATAACACTTGCAAAAATAATGAAATCATTAAAAATATAAGAAATAAAAAGCCTATTGTTCACTGTATAACAAATTATGTTACGGCAAACGACTGTGCAAATGCTGTTTTAGCAATAGGCGGCTCTCCTATTATGGCTGATGAAGAATGTGAGGTAGAGGATATTCTTTCACTTAGCAGTTGCCTTGTAATAAATATCGGTACTATAAACAGCAATAAAATAAAAGCTGTATTAAAAGCCTGCGAATTTGCTAATAAAATTAATAAACCTATTGTTCTTGACCCTGTTGGTGTAAGTGCCTGTGCTTTTAGAAAAGATATTATTAAAGAGTTGTTAGACAAAGTGCATTTTACAGTTATAAAAGGAAATCTCACCGAGATTAATACCCTGAGCAATTTTGCAATTAAAAGTGGAGGGGTTGATGTATCCAAAAATGATGTAATTACAGAAAATAATATTAACGATATTTGTAAAAGTGTGCAAAAGCTAAGTGAAAAGCTTGATTGTATCATTGCTGTAACCGGTGAAAAAGACATAGTTGCTTATAAAAACAATATTGCTGTAATTTCAAACGGAGTAAGTGCTATGAGTAAAATTACAGGCACGGGATGTATGCTTTCTGCTATTTGCGGAGCATTTATAAGCACAGATACAAACAATGCTTTCGAAAGCACAATAAGCAGCATTTGTTGTATGGGTATATGCGGACAACGTGCATATAGCTTAACTGCTGAAAAGGGAACGGGCAGCATGAGAGTTGAGCTAATTAATCAGCTTAGCCTATTTACCGATAGTATTTTACAAGAGGAGAAAAAAGTTGAATATAGAAAAAGCACTTAAGCTCTATCTCGTAACAGATAGAAGATGGCTTGGTACAAGCTCTTTAGAGGATAAAATACACCAAGCTATTATTGGTGGTGTATCGTGTGTGCAGTTGCGTGAGAAAAACATTAGCAGCAAAGAGTTTATTAAAACTGCACAAAGTGTTAAAAACATCACTGATGAATATAATGTACCTCTTATAATTAATGATAATATCGAAGTAGCGCATATAGTAAATGCCGATGGCGTACACTTAGGGCAAAATGATACTGATATTATAACTGCAAGGAAAATTCTTGGGAAAGATAAGATTATAGGAGTTTCAGCAAGAACACCAGAACTTGCTAAAGAGGCTTTATATAATGGTGCTGATTATATCGGCTGTGGTGCTGTGTTCCCCACAAAAAGCAAATCCGACGCATTAAATATCAGCCCTGCTCAGCTAAAGGCTGTTTGTGAATGTGTAGAGATTCCCGTTATTGCTATTGGAGGAATTGACGAAAATAATATACATCTTCTAAAAGAGTGTAAGATTAGTGGAATTGCTGTTATTTCTGCTATCCTTTCAAAAAAGGATGTAAAGCTGGCTGCCCAAAACCTTTTAAACTTATGTAATGATATTATCTAAGGAGGTATTAATGAAAACGGTATTATCAATCGCAGGCTCAGACCCTAGCGGGGGAGCAGGTATACAAGCAGATATAAAAACAATTACATCACTTAAATCATATGCAATGTCAGTAATAACTGCACTAACAGCACAAAATACAACCGGTGTTTTTTCAATAGAAGAAGCAAGTGCAGAATTTGTAGGTATGCAGCTTGATGCTGTATTTTCCGATATATTCCCCGACGCTGTAAAAGTAGGAATGGTATCTAACGCAAGCATTATAACAGAAATTGCACAAAAGCTAAAAAAATATGAGGCTAAAAATATAGTAGTAGACCCTGTTATGGTTGCTACAAGTGGTGGAAAGCTCATTCAAGATAATGCTGCAATGGCACTTAGCGATTTGCTCTTTCCTTTGTCCACACTCATTACACCCAATATTCCTGAAGCTGAAGCTTTAACAAGGTGTAAAATTAACAACAAGGATGATATGGAAAAATCTGCTGAAATTCTCTTTCAAAAATATAATACCAATATTTTAATAAAAGGCGGTCATTTTGATAATTGTAGTGACGATTTGCTTTACGATGGCAAAGAGTTTTTTTGGATAAGAGGCAAGAGAATAGACACCAAAAATACTCATGGCACTGGCTGTACCCTTTCCTCAGCCATAGCCTGTGGGCTAGCGAAAAACCTCTCCCTAAAAATCGCTGTTGAAAAAGCTAAGGCATATGTTTTTAATGCAATTAGTAATAACATATCATTAGGCAAGGGTAATGGCCCTATAAATCATTGTTGGAATATAAAATAATATAATAAAAAAGCTCCGAAAAGCTTAAAGCTTGACGGAGTTTTTTTGATACCTAAACGGTATTTGCAGTAATTATTCAGCAGAAGTTGCTTCAGCTGTTGTGTCAGCAACTGTTGTAGCAGCAGCTGTTGTAGAATCAGCCTTAGAGCTGTCCTTAGAAGAATTCTTGTCTCCTCCACAAGCTGTTAGCATACCAAGTGCCATAATTACTGAAATAATTGCAATTTTCTTTTTCATAGTTTTTAATTCCTTTCTGTTTTTTGAAGCCGTTCTATACGACTTCTATGGCATGTACCGAATCTATGTTAATTTCATTGTACATCAAATATTATTTTCCAAAACTTCAATAGTATTCAATCAATGGCTATTATCCATTGGAGTTTTGGCAAAAACTAAAGCTAAAACCTGACTTGCGCCACCTTTTTTTAACAATAAAGCTAAATAATCCAAAGTACTCCCTGTTGTAACTACATCATCTACCAAAATAATTGTTTTTCCTTTTATCGACAATGTATTTCTTATATAGAAAGAATTTTTGGTGTTTTCTTGTCTTTGGCTTTTTGTCAAGTACTTTTGCTGCAAATGCTCTTTTGCAAAAAGTACATTATTTTTTACTTCAATATCTGATAAAACAGCAATTTCTTTTGCTAAAAGCAAGGACTGATTATAACCTCTTTTCACTCTCTTTTCTTTAGAGATTGGCACAGGAATTAAAAAATCAGCATTAACATTCAAGCTATTCAGCTTGTCCGACATTAGCTTTGCTGCCGTTGAAACAGCATAACCATTATTCTGATCTTTTAGCTCAATCACTGCTTTTTTGGCAATATCCTTATAATAGCAAATGCATATAGCTCTATCAATATTATTAATTGAAACTTTATCATTGCAAAGCTCCAGCTCTTGATAGCAGTTTTGACAATAATAATCGCTATAAGAAATAAGCTTTTCACAAAAACCACATCTATTAGGATATATAAAGCTTAAAAGCAATCTTTTACCCTTGTATAGTCTTTGTTTCATCATTAGAGTTTTCAAAATTTCCTTCTATCATCTGCCTTAATAATGAATATCTTACTGTTTTTCGATTATTATTCACCATTTCGATAACTTTACCCTTTTGTCCAATGATTATTAAAATCTTCTTAGCTCTAGTAACTGCCGTATACAGCAAAGACCTGTACATAAGCTTTTTTGAATAGCTTGGCAAGGGAATTATCACGGCATTATACTCACTTCCCTGACTTTTATGCACTGTAACTGCATAGGCATGCTCAAGCTTGCTTATCATATCAGTGGTATAAACAGCTATTTTGCCATCAAAATCAACTTTTAAAAAATCTCTGTTCTTTCCTACCTCAACGATAAATCCAATATCACCGTTGTAGATACCCATGCCTTTTTCAGCACCCTTTTGCCACTCAATATCATAATCATTCTTTGTCTGCATAACCTTGTCGCCAAGCCTAAAAAGAACATCAAAGTATTTTATCTGACTCTTCTCCCCTGACGGTGGATTAAGTGCAAACTGCAAGGCTTTATTCAATTCCTTTGTGCCTGCCTCACCCATTTTAGTAGGGCTAAGCACCTGTATATCAACCATTGGTGAATAATCATAGGTTTTTGGTAAGCGATTTTTACATAAGTCAATAACTGTTTTAACAGTATCAAAATCACTTTGCATATTCATAAAGAAAAAATCATTTTTTCTATGGTCAAGGTCGGGAATTTCCCCCCTAACAATCTTATGTGCATTAGTAACAATAAGGCTTTGAGCTGCTTGTCTAAAAATCTCCTTTAACTCAACATAAGGTATAAGCTTGCTGCTCATCAAGTCCTTTAGCACATTTCCTGCCCCAACCGAGGGCAGCTGGTTAAAATCTCCTACCATAATCAGCTTGCATTTTTCAGGCAAAGCCTTTAAAAGTGATTCCATCAGCTGAATATCAACCATAGACATCTCATCTACAATGACTACATCAGTTTTTAATGGATTTTTCTCATTATGCTTAAAAGCAAGCTCATTTTCTTTAGTAAAATCAACTACAAGCAATCTGTGTATAGTCTGTGCCTTAAATCCTGTAAGCTCTGACAATCTTTGTGCCGCTCTTCCGGTAGGAGCACAAAGAGATATTTTTATCTTTCTTTGTCTGCACAATAGTATTACAGCATTAAGCGTAGTTGTTTTACCAGTACCAGGGCCACCTGTTAATATAAACACATTGTTAGCCATACAGCCTGAAATAGCTTTTTTTTGCAATGCCTCATACTGAATGTTTTCACTCCATTCAATACCCTTTATTTCATCGCTGTAATCAGAAATTCCCGATACATTGGTCTTTATCATAATTGAAAGCCTTCCGGATACATAGCTTTCAGCATTATAAAGCTCTTTTAAATAAACAAATTCTCTTCCTTTTATCTCGCCGAATATTAAATCTCCTTCATTTACACCTTTTTCAAGGCCATGATGAAATTCTCCCTTACTGACACCTAAAGTGCCGCAAACACATTCAGCAAGCTTTTCAATCGGCAAGCAAGTGTGTCCGGCATTTGCATTTTCACGTAAAACATAGATAATTCCTGCCTTTACCCGATTGATATTATTATATTCATAACCTAATTCATAAGCGATTTTGTCAGCAACCTCAAAATGAAGGTCAATTCCACTTTCACATAATGAATAGGGGTTTGTCCTGATTATAGAAACAGTATCATCACCGAAGCTTCTCCATGCGGCTACTGCAGTAATAGGCGAAATTTCATATCTGCTAAGATAAGAAATAACCTCTCTTACAGAATTAAGCCTTTTAAACTCTTCTCCGATTTGCTGTGCCTTTGCAGGGGAAATCCCTTTTATAGAGGATAACCTATGCGACTCATTTTCAACCACATAAAGAGAATCCTCGCCAAATGCCTGCACAATTTTCTTCGCCATTGCTGGGCCTAAGCCCTTGACAATACCTGAGCCTAAATATTTTCTTATCCCTGAAAGAGTTGTCGGCATAAACCTTTCACAAAATTCAGCCTTAAATTGCCTGCCATATTTTGCACTAGTAACATAGCCGCCTGCTACTACAAGGCTTTCACCCTCAATCACTTGCCCAAGATTGCCAAATACGGGTACAAACTCATCTTCTACATCAAGGGTAAATACAATATAGCCATTTTCGGGATTATGAAAAATAACCTCCTCGACATCACCTCTTATTGTGATAAGCTCACGCATTTTTTCCCTTTCAATATCTATATGCAAATAAAAATTTGCTAGTCGCTTTCAAATTCCTTCAAATCCTCTACGCTATTTATTTCAATAACAATTATATCTTCACACTTAAACAAAGCTTCAATATCTTCTTTTCTACTATGTAGCAAATCATTTTTGTCTATGCAAAACACTAGCTTTTCTTTTATAGCCTTTCTCTTTATAAACCACTGCCAAATAAAATAAATTAAACAAACAGAACCAAATAAAGAAAAGAAAATTTCTAAATATATTTTAACAGCTGTAAATAAGTATACCACCATTATCCCCCCAGACGTATAAGTCTAGTATCAATATATGGTGTAAAAGCTAAAAGTGTTACTCCTATTTACTCATAGTAACAATGCACCAGCCCTCAGAAATCTCTATATAATTTTCTTGCAGCCCAGACTTCTCCAAAGCGTCACGCACCTCATCAACACGTTCTACAATAATTCCTGAAGCAAAGAGCATACCATTTTTCTTAAGAAGCTTTACAAAAAGATCACTCATATTTATCAAAACATCAGCGACAATATTTGCACAGATAATGTCATAATCATATCCTAAAGAGTCAAGCAAAGCTTTATCCTTTGTTATATCGCCTAAAAATGCTGAATATCTTGCCTTGTCAATGCCGTTGTTATTAAGATTTTCTTCAGCACTTTTAACAGCATTTTCAGATATATCTCCAAAGCAAACGCTATCAGCTCCTAAGAGCATAGCACCAACAGAAAGTATACCGCTTCCACAGCCAACATCAAGCACCTTTTCCCCGCCATGAATATGACGTTCAAGGTTTTCAAGGCAAAGCTTAGTGGTTTGATGCTGTCCCGTACCAAAGGAAGAGCCGGGATCTATTTTTAATATCTTCCTATTAGGGTTATAAACAGCCTCCCATGATGGCGTAACGATAAGCTTATCGCCTATGTTAAAAGGCTTGAAAAACTGCTTCCAATTGTTAGCCCAATCGTTTTCATCGACGACTTGCTCTTCAATCACCAAATCACCGAAAAGGTCACTTTCAACCTCAGTAATAATATCCAGCTTCTCTTTTACGCTTAAAAATATTTCTCTGCCTGTATCATTATCCTCAAAATAAACGGTGACTCTCGGCTTTGCATTTTTTAGCTGCAAAAGTGAACTTTCAATATAATCCCAGTTTCCCTCTTTGGATTGTAAAAACTCTTCAAAATCCTTGTTATCAACAATTTCAAATCCATTTACTCCTAGATCAATCAAAATGCCAGTAAGCAAATCAAAAGAGGCAGGTTCAGCAAAAATATCAGCTTTTATAAAATTCATTTTTTCTCCAACTCTAAATTTCACTTTTTCCATTATGCAATAGTTTAGTAAAAAAATCAAGAGATTTTCGTAAAATTTAATGAAATAACTAATATTTTTCACAAAAACATATCAAGCTTTAGTTGAATTTAATCAAAAAACTTTTTATCGTAATCAGTAATTAAAAACATTAAATATAAATACTAAAATTTGGTTTATTTTCTTTACGCATTTATTATACTTCATTT
>JAAYSD010000109.1 GCA_012518465.1 Clostridiales bacterium | reverse complement strand
GAAATACAAGTAGCTGCATATGTGCGAAAAGTGCCTTTTTGAGGAGAAAAGGTTTTAACAGCGTTTATTAAACCTAAAAACCCCTCAGATACCATATCATCAAAATAATCCTGTCTGCCCTTAGTCAACCTTCTGGAAATTGCTGTGACAAGACAAGTATAACGAGAAATAATATGCGACATAACATCTTTATCAAAGCTTTTACCCATAAGGATAAGCTCTTCATCGGAAAGCTGTGATAAATTATCTTTTATATCGTTTATAGAATTATTATGCATAATACCTCAAAGCGTTATGTAAAAAGCTTTGTAAATCATTTAAATCAATTTTATTGCTATATTTTATATAATAAAATAATAGCATAACAAACTAAAATTGTCAACAAAAATTATATCATTACAAAAAATTTACATATTGTTAATAATAAATTAATAATTTACCTTAGCAAAAGCTTTTCTACCAATTTTAAATATATCATTTCCAAAACAATCTACACCAACAACAACGGGAAACTTCACAATTTCGAGCATTTTTACACTTTCACAGCCCAAATCATCATAAGCTATTACTTGAGCTTTTTTAATACAAGCACTAGCCAAAGCACCAGCACCACCTGTTGCACAAAAATAAACAGCCTTGTTTCGGATTATGGCTTGATTTACTTCTTCATTTCTTTCGCCTTTTCCTATCATCGCAGCAAGCCCCATATCTAGCAGCTTAGGTGCATATGGGTCCATTCTGCTTGAAGTAGTAGGCCCACATGAGCCTATTGGCATTGAGTTAATCGCTTGAGTAGGACCGGCATAGTAAATAACAGCATCTTTAATATTATATGGTAAAGGCTTGTTATTTTTTATTGCGTCAAAAATTCTTTTATGCGCGGCATCTCGTGAGGTATAAACTGTTCCTGTAAGATATACCCTGTCGCCCGCTTTTAATAAAGTGGCTACTTTTTTAATCTCATTTGTTAATATTTCCGTATCTATCTTCCTTTACAAATCCATTATTCCTATATTATCGGAGCTCATTTCATCATCTTCACTATCATCAGAATTTAAATCCCATAGTGAATCGAAAATATTTTGCTCAGGTTCAAGTGGCTTTACTTCAAAATCCTGCTCGTTTACATCATTATCCATCTGGGTGAAATCAACGGTATTATCTATAATATCATCAGTTTTATTCTCGGTCATTGAGAAAAATTGTGAAAGATCATCATTTGTGCTTTTTAATTCCTCCTCATCGCTTTTAGCAATGATACTTTCAAATTCAGCAGTGGGAGTAGGAGATTGTTCTGCAAGAATTTTGTTATCAAAATTAGAAGTAGCACCAATCTTACTGCTATCATCGTCAGTCGGTGCAAAAAGTTCACTTAAATCGTCATCGTAATCAACAAAGCTTGGTTTTGAATCGGGATAATCAATTTTGGTTGGCTCATCTATTTCTTGAGAGGATTCTGTAAAGAAAATATCATCAGCATTATAGCTTAAATCCGATTCGATAGCTTTTTCTTCCTTGACGTCTGTGATATTTGATTCGCTTAAATCATCGCTTTCATTATTAGAATATGAAGCTTCCGTTTCTTGGACAGATGGTAAGTGCAATGCGTCATTATTTAATTCACTATCGGGTGTCTGAGCTGTATTCTGAGGTTCGGTCTGAATAGCCTGCCTAGGCTCTGCTGAGATGTTTTGGTCAGCAAAAGTGTTTGCTTGGGTACCTAAATCTGATGAATCATTTTCCACGTGCTTTTCTATTTGAGGAAATTCTGCTTTTAAATCCGTATAAATACAGTTTTCAAGTCCTCTTTTAATGGAATTAAAGGCAGAGTCAATAGCTTTGTTCTCAGAAGAAATAATATTTAACAAATAATGTATATTTTCAACAATTCTTTGTCTTTCTCTTTTGGCAGATTCTATAATTTCATGGGCATTAAACTTAGCCTCGGTGATTATTTGTTCGGCATCTGATATTGATGAAGTGTCAGATGAAACGGACATTGTTTGTGTTTGCCTTTTTTCAAGCTCAAGCTGAAGAGCAGAAATTTTCTGTTCTAGCTCTTTTATCTGAGTTTGGTATGATTTAATTTCAGCTTCATTATTTAAAAGCTTGTTTTTTATAATCTCTTCCTGCTCGGAAATGCGTTTTTCATAATTTTCTTTCATTTCCTTTGTTTTTGAGGCGAGAGCCTTAGCCTCGTTTTTTTCATGTTCAGAAGCTTTTAGTCTTTGCACTAGCTTGCTTATATAATTATTTACATCGTTTTTGTCGAAGCCTAAAGGTGCAGTTCTAAATCCGTCAGAACCAGCCATGATATTACCTCCTGTACTTTAAAATATTGTCATATCTATAATTTAATGATTATTAAAAAATTTTAATAATATATTCTATGTAATTATAACAAATTTAATTTAATAATACAAGAGTTTTTATATGATTATTGAAAAAATTACATTTCTTTGAGTTGCAGACAAAGTTTGCAGTTATATAAAGGCTCTCAATTGTATTTTCATGTACACTATTTGAGGTATGCGTGGTGAGAAAATGAAAGCTTATTTAATCCACTGATACTTTTTGTTCAGCTATATTTCTTTATTTTTTTGTTTAATTAGTATAAATGACAAATATTATTTTGTCGATAAATGATATTTTTAGCAAGTTAAACAGAAAAGCTGATGATTTTATGTGCATTTAATCAAAAAATTCTTAAGATTTATTAAATTTTAGTTAAACAGGGTTGTAAATCTTGAATTTATAGTATATAATTATGTATAATAATAAAATAAACATCAATACAGTTTAGAATGAATTAATTTAATTGTTTTATAACAACTTATATTGTTAATTGTTAATAGACAGAAAGGACAGGTTATGCTTGATAAAACAATGCCTTTTACCGTCAGAGAAGAACGGGAAAATGAAATGAAGCAGATTTTAACTACTGTGTATGAAGCTTTGCAGCAAAAAGGCTATAATCCTATAAATCAATTAGTGGGCTATATCCTGTCAGAGGACCCCACTTATATCACCACGTTTAATAATGCTAGAAGTCTTATTCGTCATATAGACAGAGATGAGCTGCTGCAGGCTATGGTAAAGACATACTTACATTCATGATTCTTGTAATCTTTACATAGCGATAGCTTTAATTTGTTTTATATCAATAATTTAATATTAAATCAAGCTTTAAGAAAGTAACAAATTCTTAAAGCTTTTTGTTATTATGTATTATTATTGTAATTATATTGTTACTTTACTTAACCTATTATTAATGTTATAATTATATCAAGTTAGTCTAATTAATTAAAGCAACGATATTAAGAAAATGTGAATTTATAAATGGAGAATGAATGGAAAATAAGTATTTGCAAAAAATATATAAAATCATAATATTGGTTATTATGATTTTGGCGTTATTTTCGTTTTATTTTACATATAATGCTTTTGCAGATGATGAAGAAAAGTATGCAGTACAGATAACCGATGTGCAAGCATATGATGAAAAGGGAAGTATTAATGCTGACGCCTTAGCTGACGATAATATATATACTAAGGTAAGATTCAGTGAAGTTACGAGCGTAAGCTTTACTTCTCAATCTGATATAAAGGCAATTTATTTAATTTTTGATGGTCCTTTAAAGGGCTATACTCTGTCCTATGGGGATTATATATTAAAATCTGATAAAGACGGGTTTTTACATGATTTTAAGCAGCTTTATACTAATGTTAATTCCTTGACAATTGAATTTAATGCAGGTACAGTTTTAACAGATGTTTATTTTTTTAGCGAGGGAGAAGTGCCGGAGTGGGTGCAAAGATGGGAAAATCCTCTTGAAAAAGCCGATATGCTTGTACTTCCTACTCATCATGATGATGAAATATTGTTTTTCGGGGGAACAATGCCTGTTTATTCTTTAGAAAAAGGTAAAAAAGTACAAGTAGCATATATGAACAATCACTGGGGAGAGCCATATCGCCCTCATGAAGCATTAAACGGGCTATGGACCAGCGGCATAAGAAACTATCCTATTATTCCTGATTTTAATGATACAAAGTTTTATGACCTTGAGGGGGCTTTGAATTATTATGGGGAAGATGCTTTGCAAGAATACTATGTTTCTCTTATAAGAAGATTTAAGCCCGAGGTAATAATTGCACATGATTTTAATGGTGAATATGGGCATGGCTCACATATGGCAAGTGCTTATAGTGTGGCAAAGGCTATCGAGCTTGCTAAAAATAGCGAAAGCTTTCTATCCTCAGCTAATACATATGGGGTGTGGGAGGTTAAAAAAGCATATTTTCATCTGTATCAAGAGAATAAAATAGTGATGGAATGGGATCAGCCCTTGCAGAAATTTGGAGGAAAAACTGGATTTGATGTGGCTGTCGATGCGCTTAATTGTCATCAATCACAGCTGAAATATTATTCTATGTCAAAAAGAGGAGTTTATGATTGCAGGCAGTTTGGACTTTATTATTCAGCTGTTGGTGAAGATGTTGAAAAAAATGATTTTTTTGAAAATATTCCTGAATATCAAGCTGTTGTTGATCAAAGCCTTATAAGTGAAGTTGTTTTACCAAAGGATACTTTAGTGGCAGAGGAAAGCATAGATAACAGCGTTCCTAATCCATGCTTTAATTGTGAAGTGCCTGATAAAAAGAACAGTGACTATGTATTTGTAATTGCTGTTGCTTCGGGAATTTGTGCTTTGGCATTAATTATAGCTTTAATTATATATAAAGGGAGAAAAAAGTGAAGTATATTATTATAATACCATCATTAAACCCTGATGAGGCTTTGTTGGAAGTGGTTTGTTCACTTAAAAAGGCCGGGTATATTGACATTATTGTCGTTAATGACGGAAGTCGTGAGGAGCTTAGCTATATTTTTGAAACAGCTGTTAGAGAATATGGAGTCACCTTATTGACTCATGAAATGAATAAGGGCAAGGGTTGGGCTTTAAAAACAGCATTTGGCTATATTTTGGGGAACGATATTGCTTGTGATGGCGTCATTACAGTGGATAGTGACGGGCAGCATAAGGCTAAGGATATTTTACTGTGTCAGGAGCTTGCACAGCAGAATAAAAGTGCTGTTGTTTTAGGGTGCAGAGATTTTTCTAATAAAGAAGTGCCTTTTAAAAGTAAGTATGGAAACAGTCTTACATCAGCTGTTTTTTACAAAATAGGTATGCCTATCAGCGATACGCAAACGGGACTTAGAGTAATACCGTATGATTTACTAAAGGAATTTATGCAGATTGATGGCGAGAGATTTGAATATGAAACAAATATGCTGATTTATTTATTTAAAAAGAAAATACCAATTTTAGAGCAAAAAATCAGCACCGTATATTTTGAGCAAAATTCAAAAACCTCTTTTAGACCCTTTATAGATTCTTTAAAAATATATTCAAGGCTGATTAAATTCTTTGTTGTATCTGGGCTTTCTTTTATTGTTGATTATGGTCTTTATCTACTTTTTCTCGCTTTGTTTTCAGAGCAGTTTAAAGAAAGTGCCGCTGTATTTTATTCGGTATCAGTAGCAAGAATTTTATCCAGTATATTTAATTATCTGATGAATAGAAGAGCTGTTTTCAAGTCGGAGAATCTTGCACATAATTCGTTTTTCAGATATGTGTTTCTTGTAGTGATGCAGATGCTTACGTCGGCAGGGCTTGTAATTTTGTTTAGCAAATTCCTTGCGTTTGACCCTAAATATATAAAGATACCGATAGATATTGTTTTAGCATTTGTAAGCTACAATGTGCAGAAGAAATATGTATTTAAAAAAATTAAAAGCTAGGTGATATTATGCTTAATGCCAGAGGAAAGCCTTTATGGCGAGTGATTTTATTTAGAACATTTTTAATTTTGTTTACAATTATATTGTTTTTGGCAGGGGGACTTTTCGGAGCAGTTGTGCTAATAAATTATGGCCCGTCACCTGCTGCTAGAGATTTGCTTGTAATGACAAGCTTAGAAACGAGTGCATTAAAATTTTTAGCTACATCGTTTTTTTCCGAGGAAGAGCTAGAGCATATTATTAGTGATAATTCTATTCATGTTTCATCGGAGATAACTGATGTAAATAAAATAAAAATTCCTAATAAAGATGAAAAGACGACGGAGCAGATAAATAGCATTGAGATAAAGGAAATTTCAGGCCCTACATATCGGGGAAGAATGATGATTGTAAAAGATCCGTCCAGAGTTAGTGTTGGCACTTCTTATCCTTTTGGAAAGGATTGTAAAGGAAAGTCTATTGAAACTATGATGGAGGAAAATAATGCAATAGCAGCAATAAATGGCGGAGGGTTTGAGGATATTGGAGGCGTCGGAAATGGCGGCACACCGATAGGAATTGTTATTAGAAACGGTGTTTTGCAATGGGGATACAAGGAAGCAAAATACGATTTAATAGGATTTGATAATGAAAATAGATTGATATTAGGTACAATGACGGGCGGCGAGGCACTGGAAAAGGGTGTGCGTGATGCATTGAGCTTCGGTCCATTCTTAATTATCAATGGTAAGCCGTCTCAGATGAAGGGTACTGCCGGCGGATTAAATCCACGTACTGCTATTGGACAAAGGGCAGATGGTGCAGTTTTATTATTAACTATTGATGGCAGGCAGACGGGCAGTCTAGGTGCTAATTACGGCGACTTAATTAAGATTATGCAGGAATTTGGTGCGGTAAATGCGGCTAATCTTGATGGTGGCTCTTCCTCAGCTATGTATTACGAGGGTGAGTTGATTTCTATATCATCGTCTTTATATGGCGTTCGTGATATGCCTACTTGTATTTTAGTTTCTGAATAAAGTGTTTTTTTAAAGGTGAATGATGGACAAAATAATTATACAAAATAATAAGAGAAAAAAATATAAAAAAAGCACGTCGGTATTTCCTTTGATTTATATGCTGATTTGTCTTTTTTTAGTGTCGATAATTGCTTTTGCCCTGTTTTATTTAAAAGATGCATTGGTATTTTATGAGGAGTCAAGACCTATACATATTGTAGAACGTTTTCTAGAGCAAATAAAGGGGGATTCTGCAAATGCTATTGTAAAAAGCTTGAATCTTGATAAAAGTGAATATGAGAGTGATGAAAATCTTTATTCCTATATAAATGATGTCCTTAATTCGGGTGAAATGAAATATGGACAGAAGGCAGGAGAATTTTCCGAGGATAAGCCGGTATATGTAATAACGGTAGGAGGAAAGGAGCTGGCAACACTTTATCTTTCCTCTTATGATAAGGATAAATACGGAAATAATTTGTGGGAAATACAAAGGGTAGAAGCAGGTAATTTCGCTAAAAAGCAATATAGGATTGTTGCCCCATCAGATGTTGAAATTTTAGTAAATGCAAAAGCACTGGAGAAAAGCTTGTTTTCACCTTCGCAGGAGGAGCTTGTTTTTCCTAAACAATATAATGATGAATATCAAGCACCATTAATGCAAGAGGCTGTAATTGACAGTATGTATGAAAAGCCGCAAATAACTGCTGAGGATAAGAATGGCAACCCTATTAAGATAGATTATGATGAAGATTCCAGCACTTTTACTATTTCATATTTAAGTAATGAGAGTATTTCAAGTGAAATGTTTGACTATATTTTCAATATTTTTGAGTTATATGGGAAATATACAACGGAAATAGGTGAGTTTGCTCAGGTGGCACAGTACATTGAGCCTAACTCGCACTTGCACAAGGACATGACGGGGTTTGAAATATGGATTTATGCCAAGCCTAGGCAAATTATTTATGAAAATAAGAAAATGTGGGATTGTTTTGTCTATGGCGATGACAAATTTAGCTGTAAAATTTATGCAGATGAAATAATAGACATATATAGCTGGAAAAAAGAAAATATCGTGGCAAATGAAGTGTTTATGAAAAAAATCAATGGTAAGTGGTATTTATCAGACATAAGGTTTTTAGCGAAAAGTGAGTTTCCAAGTGAGGAGCATGAGGAATAAACTGTGTAATAATATTAGATTTTTTAATTGTGCGTCAAATGAAAAAAGGTTAAAATGTTTGGGAATATACAATTCTTATTCGACAGGATTGTATATTTTTTTTACAATATATTCGACAAAATACGACTTTATATGACCTTTACTGCAATAACTGCTAAAGTTAGAATTATAATTTTCTACTTTAAATTTTAAAATATTACTGGAAATTTTTATAATTATTTGCTATTATAATTATATAACGCTAGGAATATCTCATTATCGACAGTTTTCGACTAGCACAATATAATGTGGTGTCTTATTTTGAAGTATAAAAGAATTTTATACTTTTATTCGACAATAATTTACGTAGTACGTCTTAAATCTATATAATCTGATATAACATTTACTTCTTAAAATTTAGCAGTTATCAGAATAAGTGCTAAAAAATGCCTTTGCAATCGGCTTTGACAAACTTTTTTATAAAAAATAAAAATTTTATATTTTTAGCTTTAAAACTATTGCATATAATAACAATATATGGTATTATATGTATGTAATAAAATATCGGAGGTAAGAAAATGACGAACAAAACAAAAATTCTAATCGGCGATGATTCTTTGGAGCAAGGGATTGCTTGGGCAAGTCTTTTAAAATCCATGGGTATGTATGCTTATACTCGTCATAGGGATGGAAAGGTTATTCTTGATTCTATCAGGTCTGAGGCACCGGACGTTGTTGTTATTGATGCTAAGATGCCTAATCTTGATGCAGTCAGCCTTATTCATGAGCTAAAAGCCACTAGGGAAAAGTTCCCGATTATAATTGTCACAGCCAATTATGATTCCTCCCAAGTTGAGCGTGAGGTGATGGAGGCGGGTGCTAAATACTATATGGTACGACCGTTTGAGCCAAAGACTTTGGCTAACCGTATATTATCTCTTTTAGGAAATAATACTTTGGATATTAAAAATGTTGATTATAATATCCATAACAGGCATAGCAATGATATTGAATATGTTGTCACTGACATTATTCACCAGATTGGAATACCAGCACATATTAAGGGCTATCATTATTTAAGAACAGCTATTTTACTGTCCGTTGAAAATGACGAAATGATAAACTGTGTGACAAAGCTGCTGTATCCCACTGTTGCTAAAAAGTATTCTACCACTTCTTCCCGTGTGGAACGTGCGATTCGCCATGCTATTGAAATTGCTTGGGATAGAGGCGATGTAGATGTGCTTAATGGATTTTTTGGTTATACAATACATACAACAAGAGGAAAGCCTACAAACTCAGAGTTTATTGCACTTATAGCTGATAAATTAAGGCTGAAATTTAAGGGTTCTATCCATTATTTAAAAAGTCTTTAGAGTGATTTATTAGATTTCATAAATAAAAGTTTTTAAAAGAAGGATCCACTATGCGTGAATCCTTCTTTTTTAATGCAAGGCTTTTACCGGCTCCATTTTTGCCGCTTTGCGTGCGGGATAAGCACCAAAAATTATTCCTATTACTGCTGAAGATACTATTAAAATCATTATTATTTGCCAGTCAAAAACAATACTTATTCTAAAAAGAAACGCTATAAGCTTTAAAAATAGTATTGAAAAAGCTATTCCAACAGCTGAGCCTGTAAGCGATAGTATAAGGCTTTCCGATATAAATTCCTTGTAAATATCGGAGTTTTTTGCACCTATTGATTTTTTTATACCTATTTCACGTCGTCTTTCCGATACACTTGCCAGCATGGCTGTCATGACGGATAAGCCTGAAACAACCAAGGAAATTCCTGCTATTGATGAAAGCACTATGGTAATCATGTCCATTATGCTTTCTAGCTGTCCTTTTTGCTGAAGCAAATTATAAGCAGAGATAGCATTTTCTTTATTGTATATATTGTTTAAGTGGCTTTCCACTGTTGAAATAATTTGCTCATTATCTTCGCTAGGCTTTAATTTTACTGCTATTTGGTCAAAGTTTTTCCTCCCTGTATCCATCTGCATGGTAGAATAAGGTATATAGACAAAGCTAGGAACAATGTTTGATAAAATAGATTGAAGATTTGTTATTCCTGATTCGGCTACACCGACAATTTCATATTCATGAAATGTACCTCCGAGAAAGATTCTTACCTTTTTGCCTACTACATTTCCTCTTCCGTAGCTTTGCAAAGCAATGTTTTCATCAATAACAGCGACCTTGCTGTTGCTTAAAATATCATGGTTTGTTATCAATCTTCCGTATTTGGCTTTTAATGAAATAAGCTCATCAGCACTCTTATCAATGCCCCATGCCACGCAATCAACAGTGTAATTAAGCAGATAGCTTTGTGTTATACTTGACATTAGTGGCATAGCGTCCTTTACACCGCTGATGTTTTTGATTTCATCTATATCTTCATCGCTTAAAACAACATCATCAACATTTTTATTTACCTGTACCATGACACTGTCTATTCCCATGTTTATTAATTGTGAATTAACCTCGTTTGTTCCCGTTGCACTAATTGTAGATATAATCACCACTGACATTGCACCTATGCATATTCCGACCATTGTGAGCATTGAACGTGATTTATTGCACAAAATGTTTTTTATAGACTTTAGAAACATTTTTTAATCATTCCTTTTTATTTAATTATCAGTAATGCTGTCCTTGCTATCAGCTGAAAAAAGCTTTATAGCTGTATTTTTGTTGATTTGCTCGGGGTTTTTTACGACCCTTTCATCGGGTGCAACTCCTTTTAAAATCTGAGCACCTTCTTCAAGCTCTATTCCTGTTTCTATATATCTTTTTATTGCCGCACCATTTGATACAACAAAAACATATTCGCCTTCTTCATCTTGATTGATTAAATCATAGGGTAAAACGTAAATGTCACGAGGAATTTCTGTGGATATGCTGGCTTCAGTATTATAGCCCGAACGAAGGTTTTTATCGGGGTTTTTAATGCTTACCTGTACATCAACAACAGTTTCTGAAACGGTACCGCTGTAATTTTTTCTTGCACTTGAAGAAATCTTGCTTATATATCCGTAATACGTGTTTTTTTCAAATGCAGCACCTGATAAATCTACACGTTGCCCTATTTGAATTTTTGAAATATCGCTTTCCTTTATGCTTAAATTAGCTATGAGCTCATCGGAATTTGAAAGTGTTAATATAGGCTGCTGGGATTGTACTATCTCGCCATTATTTGCTTTGTAAATTACTATACCCTTATGGCTTGCTTCTATTTCTTTAGGTATCATTTCGGCGGCAGCAGACAGGTTGTCAGCACCAAGCTCGCTTAAATTATATTTTGATAGCCCTGACAGCATTGTGAGGGTTGCTTCTTTATTTACGTATGCTATGATTTGACCTATGTTTACAAAATCGCCTTCATTCACTGTGACTTGTTCAATAACAACAGGTATACTTGTACTTATGTTATTTTGCTCTTTATATCCTATTGAGCCGGAGGCATAGACAGTTTCGTGATAAGGTATTTTTATTGGTGTTTGCGTTGCCACTGTTGGCAGCATATTTTCGGCTATAAGTGGTATAAAGGATACTGCCACAGCAATAGTTAAACTAATTATACCAAGTATAATAAATTTTTTCATAAAATCCTCCTGAAAAGATGTAATTATATTACCAAAAATAGTTTGTCATAAAATGAATGAAATATTTATCCTTTTTAAGAATATTTATTATTTTATATGTAAAAATAGTTTTGTACTAGGCTCTTGGTATTTTTTATAAAAATTTTACGACAATATAATGTGACTAACTGAAAGCTTTTACAAATTTTTTAGCAAGAAAAGAGGATTTTTATGAATTTTATTCTCTGCAATGAAAAATGCAAGCACCAGAAGGACGGTTATTGCAGCTTAGAGGGTAGTGCAATGATAACAAATGCAGTTACATCATCTGCTAACTGCTGCTATTTTGAAAAGCCTGATAACAAAACACTAAGGCTAGAGAAAAGAGGTGAAAAAAACGGCTAAATCAACCATAAGGAAAAGAGCTGCGGCAGTAATATTATTGCTTTTTATGAACTTTAATATCTTTGGTGCGAGAGCAGATACAAAAAAGCTAAATTATCTTGCACTTGGAGATTCTATTACGAGTGGGTATGGACTTAGTGATATTGGAGCATCGTTTACTGAAATAATTGCTAATGAAAAGAATATGCAGCTTAAAAATATTGCTGTTGATGGATATACAAGCGAGGATTTGTTAAATTTAATAGCCTTAAATAAGCATGAAGATGATATAAAAAATGCTGATTTAATTACAATTTCCATCGGGGGGAATGATTTGCTTAAGGTGCTTTTTTCGCTTATAAAAGACGTGGCAGGCTTATCTGATAATGTAACTTTCACAGAATTGCAGCAAGCATTATTAAATGTAGATAATCTTATACCAAAAATTAAGCGAATTTTAGATGAACCTAAAAATATAGCCTTGTTTGAAAAGGCTATTGAAAATTATTATGATAATGTGGAAAAAATCATAAGTCATATAAAAGATATTAATCCTAATGTGAAAATTATGATTTTTAATTTGTATAATCCTTTGAGCGGTTCACCAGTATTTAACGAAATTGTTTATTCTGCTCAAAAAATAATTAATAAAATGAATGATAGGACAGGCAGCTTTAAAAATGTCGTTGTACTAGATGCAGCAAAGGCATTTTATAATAGAGGACTTATTTTAACTAATATTTTATATCTTGATATACATCCTAACAAAGCAGGAAATAAGGTTTTGGCTAGGTTAGTTGTAGAAAAGTTATGATTAATTCAAGGGCTTGTTGATTTTCAGCAGGTCTTTGATTTTTTACTGAAGTAGATATAAAAAAATCTGTACAAATATAAAAAAAGATGATATAATAATCATAAATGATTATTATAAACCTATGCCCAACGGCTCGTCGCCGACAACCGCCTTATGATGGGCAATTATATCACGAAACAAAGTTTCATGATATAATAATCATAAATGATTATTATAAACCTATGCCCAACGGCTCGTCGCCGACAACCGCCTTTTGATGGGCAATTATATCTTGAAAACGCTGTTTTCATGATGTAACAATAAACAATTTAAATATACTTATTGTATTGATTGCTATTAGGTTTACTATAAGTATATAAAACTAGGAGTAAAATGGAAAACAAGCAGCTAAAAAACGAAATTGAAAAACGCAGAACCTTTGCTATTATTTCTCACCCTGATGCAGGTAAAACAACGCTTACTGAAAAGCTTTTGTTGTACGGAGGTGCTATTAATCTTGCAGGCTCTGTAAAAGGGAAAAAGTCAGCACGTCATGCTACTTCAGACTGGATGGAGATTGAAAAGCAGAGAGGAATTTCTGTAACCTCGTCGGTTTTGCAGTTTAAGTATGGAGATAAATGTATAAATATACTTGATACACCGGGGCATCAGGATTTTTCAGAAGATACTTATAGAACATTAATGGCGGCGGATAGTGCTGTTATGGTACTTGATGCCTCTAAGGGCGTGGAAAATCAGACTAGAAAGCTTTTTAAGGTATGTGTTATGCGTGGTATACCTATTTTTACCTTTGTAAATAAGCTTGATAGAGATGCTATGAATCCTTTTGATTTGATGGAACAGGTTGAAAATGAGTTGGGTATAGCCACTTATCCTATTAATTTTCCAATAGGTTCGGGGAAGGGATTTAAGGGCGTTTATGACCGTGAGAAAAACACGGTTTTATCCTATGAGGGGCATGGAAATGATAAGCAGGCAACAGCCTTTGAGTCTGATGTAAATTCAGATGAGGCTAAAAAATTAGTAGGCGATGAAAATTATAATAATCTGATGGACGATATTGAGCTGCTTGATGGAGCAGGAACGGAATTTGATATTGAGCTTGTAAGAAATGGTAAGCTCACTCCTGTTTTCTTTGGCTCAGCTTTAACGAACTTTGGCGTTGAGCCTTTTTTAGAAGGATTTTTGAAAATGACAACTCCTCCTCTACCAAGATTAGCAGGGGAAGATGTAATCGACCCATTAAATAATAAATTTTCAGCATTTGTTTTTAAAATTCAGGCAAATATGAATAAAGCTCATAGGGATAGGCTTTCCTTTATGAGAATATGCTCCGGAAAATTTGAAAGAGATATGGATGTTTTACATGTGCAGAGCGGCAGAAAGATGCGTCTTTCACAGCCTCAGCAGATGATGGCTCAAGAAAGGGAAATTGTTGATACGGCATATGCAGGTGATATAATTGGAGTATTTGACCCTGGTATTTTTACTATTGGTGATACTGTGTGTTCGCCCGATATGAAAATTGAATTTGATGGTATACCTACCTTTGCACCTGAGCATTTTGAACGTGTAAGAGCAAAGGATACGCTTAAAAGAAAGCAGTTTGTAAAGGGTACGACGCAAATAGCTCAGGAAGGTGCTATACAGATATTCACAGAACCTTTAGGCGGATTTGAAGAGGTAATTGTAGGTGTTGTGGGTGTTTTACAGTTTGAGGTGTTAGAATATAGGTTAAAGCATGAGTATGGCTGTGATATTGTGCGAGAGGGCTTGCCTTATTCTTATATACGTTGGATTGAAAATGACGTGGGTGAGGATTTTGAGCTTGATGATTTAATATTAACAAGTGATACAAAGATTGTTCAGGATATTAGAGAAAATTATTTACTCATTTTTACCAGCGAATGGAATATTCAATGGGCTTTGGATAAAAACCCCAAGCTAACTTTATCAGAATTTGGAAAGTCTGAATGATTAGGAGGCTGTAAGCTTTATGTTTGTTCATATTGGCGGTGAGGTTAGTGTGTTTGCTGATGATATTTTAGGCGTTTTTGATATTGAAGGCACTTCAGCAAGTAGAATAACAGCTGAATTTTTGTCTAAAAGTCAAAAACAAGGGAGAATATACAGCGTGACTAATGAAATGCCTAAAGCGTTTGTTGTATGCACCGATTATACTTATATTACAAATGTATCATATTTAACAATTAACAAGAGGTTAAAGAATTAATATCTATGTATTATTAAGGGGGAGATTTCCCCCTTAAAATATTCATTATTATAGTTTTGTTTTTGGGGGAATTAATTCTTGAAAAACGATTTAATTTTATAGTATTTTGTCTTTGGTTTGTAATATGTTTTTTAATTTTTATTTGTTTTATTAAACTTCAAAAATAAAGATGATTTTTGATGAAATTTGATGAAAAAATCGCTTAACAAAGGTTTTTGTGCTTGAAATTTTGATTGGTTTATGTTATAATGGGTATATTATATAATAGTATAATCATTTATGTGATTATACAAAGCTTAGTCGCCTTTAGTATTAGCTTTTAGGCTTTAGCCTATTTGCATTTCCGCCTTAATGGGCGGTTTTCTAAGGCGTGTTTTAGCGTTTTACCATTTTGTTTTAAATAAAATGGTGTTAAAAACATATTTTCAAATTTAAGATATGTGAAAGGATTACTTATAATGTCTGAAATTGAAACAAACAATCATTATGGTGCTGATGATATTCAGGTACTTAAGGGGCTTGAGGCTGTTAGAAAGCGTCCGGGTATGTACATTGGCTCTACTGGGGAGAGTGGGTTGCACCACCTTGTATATGAAATCGTCGATAACGCTATTGATGAGGCTTTGGCTGGATTTTGCGACACTATCGATGTAAAGATACTGCCCGATAATGTTATTGAAGTTAGTGATAATGGCCGTGGTATACCCACTGCTATTAATCATGCTGAGGGAGTGTCTGCTGCTACCTTGGTGTTTACTGTGCTTCATGCGGGAGGAAAGTTTGGCGGAGGCGGATATAAGGTGTCCGGCGGCTTACATGGTGTTGGAGCTTCTGTTGTAAACGCTTTGTCAAGATGGCTTGAGGTGGAAATCTGTGATGGGGAGAATGTGTTTTATCAACGCTTTGAACGTGGCGATTACAGTGAGGATATAAAAATCATTCGTCAAGGCGGTAAGCGTGGTACTACTGTGCGTTTTCGTGCTGATGATGAAATATTTCATACGGTTGAGTATAAGCATTCTATTTTGTTAGACAGGCTTAGAGAGCAGGCATTTTTAAATGGTGGGCTTAGGATAACCTTGGGTGATTATCGTAATGACGATAAGCCGTTTTTTGAGGAAATGAAATATGATGGCGGCATATCCAGCTATGTATCGTGGCTTAATAAGAAGAAAGGCTCTAATCCTTTACATGATGACATAATCTATTTAAATGGTACTATTGATGAAATTATGGTTGAGATTGCTTTTCAGTATACTAATGATTTTAATAGTGAAGTAATACGTTCCTTCGCCAATAATATCCATACCACTGAGGGCGGGGTTCATGAGGTTGCTTTTAAAAAAGCTATGACAAAGGTTATAAATGATTTTGCAAAACTTTATGAAGAGCAAGCCAATAAAAAGAAAAAATATAAACCTAAAAAAGGTGAGGAGGAAAAGCCTTTTGTTCCACTAAGTGGTGAGGCTATCCGTGAGGCTATTAATGCAATAGTGAGCGTTAAGCTGCATGAATGTGAATTTGAAGGACAAACAAAAGCAAAGCTGGGAAATCCTGAGGTTGGACCGGTTGTATATAGAGTTGTAGCCGACGAGCTAACCTATTATTTTGAGGAGAATCCTGAAACTGCCAGAATAATTGTTAATAAAGCTATTAATGCACAGGCTGCACGTGATGCTGCAAAAAAAGCAATGGAGGCAAAGAGAAAAAGCGCTGTTGATGGTGCAGGTTTACCCGGAAAGCTATCTGATTGTTCTGAATCGGATCCTGCTCTTACTGAAGTATATATTGTAGAGGGTGACTCTGCGGGTGGTTCTGCTAAGAATGGTAGAGATAGACGTTTTCAGGCGATACTGCCCTTATGGGGTAAGATGCTTAATGTGGAAAAAAGCAGAGTGGATAAGGTTTTTAACAATGAAAAGCTGCAGCCGGTAGTTAAGGCACTGGGAACGGGTCTTGGTGAAGAATTTGATTTAACTAAGCTAAGATATGGCAGAGTAATTATTATGGCGGATGCCGATGTTGACGGTTCTCATATCAGGACGCTGCTGTTGACATTTTTCTTTAGATTTATGCGTCCGCTTGTGGATAATGGGCATATTTATATTGCACAGCCACCTTTGTTTAAGGTATATAGAGGTAAGCAGGTAAGATATGCTTATTCCGATGCGCAAAGAGATAAATATATCAAGGAGCTTTCAGGTGAAAATAATCTCAAGGTTGAGATTCAAAGATATAAGGGTCTTGGTGAGATGGATCCTCATCAGCTATGGGAAACTACAATGGATCCTAATACACGTACTATGAAAAAGGTTACGCTCGAAGACGCTGCCTTAGCTGATGATGTATTTTCAATTCTAATGGGCGATAAGGTTGAGCCTAGACGTGAATTTATAGAGGCACATGCAAGATATTTCGACAATCTTGATATTTAGAGGTATGTATGGATAATCATGAAAATAATAAAAACGCATTGGAAAAGCCGTTGTTTTCTATTGAATATACTAATTCAATAGATGAAATCGAAAAATCTATGAAGCTAATGGATAAGCACTTGAATTTTAAAAGGAATATTGCCTTTACCTGTGTTTATTTAGTATTAATTGTATTGTGTATATATATGATATTTACTGATTCTGGTACGTCGTTATCTGTTTTAGCTTTGTTTTTATGCTTGGGATTTTTATTTAATCTTTGGTATACCCCTGCGTTAAAGAGAAAAAGGGTATTAAACCAATTACAAAATATGAAGGAAGAAGAATATAGGGCTGATTTTTATGATGATAAGCTTGTAATAGAAACTAATTTTGTTCAAGATAATAAAAATCAAGAGCTTGATTCCGTTGAAGTAAGGGAAGAACATATCGATGTGCTAAAGCCTATAAAAAGTGTATATGATTATAGCGTTTATACTCCGAGCTTTATAGAAAGTGAAGATTTGTTTTTAATTAGCTTAGGAAAGCACTATATACATTGTTTTCCTAAGAGATGTCTTTCAGACGACGAGATTAAAACGCTAGGTAAATATTATTCTGATAGAAAATAGCTACGAGGAAGGAAAATAAATGCAGGAAAATAATGAAAATCTATTAATAGTTGATATTAATGAGGAAATGAAAAAGTCCTTTATGGAATATTCTATGTCGGTTATTGTATCCCGAGCTTTACCCGATGTGCGTGATGGACTAAAGCCTGTGCATAGAAGAATTTTATATACCTTATTTGAAAAGGGCTTGACTCATGACAAGCCTTATCATAAGTCAGCTGATACAGTGGGTGCTGTGCTTGGTTCTTATCATCCACACGGTGATGCGAGTGTTTATGATGCTCTTGTACGTTTGGCACAAGATTTTTCGCTGAGATACCCTTTAGTTGATGGACATGGAAACTTTGGTTCTGTCGATGGAGATCCGGCGGCTGCTTATCGTTATACTGAAGCGAGAATGGCGAAAATATCTGCTGAAATGCTGTCCGATATAGGGAAGAATACTGTCGATTATCGCCCTAACTATGATGATAGGCTACAAGAGCCTGTTGTTTTGCCTTCACGCTTTCCTAATCTGCTTGTAAATGGCAGTACGGGTATAGCTGTGGGTATGGCTACAAATATTCCCCCTCATAATTTAAATGAGGTTATTGATGCTATTCAGCTTTTAATAGAGAATAGAGAAACCTCTATCGAGAGCTTGATGAGTGTAATTAAGGGACCTGATTTTCCAACAGGCGGCATAATAATGGGACAGAGCGGTATAAGGGCTGCCTATTATACGGGTAGAGGTAAAATTACTTTGCGTGGGCGTGCTAATATTGTTGAAGAAAAGAATAAGACTTGCATTATTGTTGATGAAATTCCTTATATGGTAAATAAGACAAAGCTTATTATGAATATTGCCAGCCATATGAAGGATAAGAGAATTGAAGGTATAGCAGTTTTAAGAGATGAGAGCGACCGTGATGGTATGCGTATTGTTATGGAGCTGAAAAAGGATGCCAATCCTCAAATTATACTTAATAAGCTATATTCATTTACACAATTGCAGGAAACTGTTGGTGTAATTATGCTTGCTCTTGTAAATGGTGAGCCAAAGGTATTGACTTTAAAGCAGTGTTTAGAACATTATTTAGATTTTCAAGTAGATGTAATTACACGCAGGACAAAATTTGACTTGAAAAAAGCTGCTGATAGAGCTCATATTCTTGAGGGCTTGATGATTGCACTTGATTTTATAGATGAGGTTTTAAGGATTTTAAGAGCTAGTAAAAATGTTCCAGAGGGAAAGCAAGCTTTAATTGAGCGCTTTGGATTGTCAGATGCACAATCTGACGCCATTGTTAAAATGACTTTTGGACAATTAACGGGCATGGAACGTTCTAAAATAGAAGTTGAGCTTGAACAAAAGAAAAAAATTATTGCAGAGTTGACTGAAATTTTGAGCGATGGAGATAAGCTGCTAGGTATTATTTCTCAGGAGCTTGAGGAGATTAAACGTAAATTCGGCGATGAAAGGCGTACTGCTATTATGCCTGTCAGCGGTGAGGTCGATATCGAGGACTTAATTCCGGTGCAGGAGTGTGTTATCACTTATACAAATATTGGTTATATAAAACGTCAGCTTACTGAAGTTTATAACATTCAAAAGCGTGGGGGTAAGGGTGTTTCCGGTATGAAACAGCGTGATGAGGATTTTGTCGAAGATATGTTCATATGCTCGACGCATGATAATATTCTTTTTATCACTAATCTTGGAAATATGTTTAAACTAAAGTGCTATGAGATTCCCGAGGGTAGTAAGCAGTCAAGAGGTACTAATATTGTCAATCTGCTGAATCTTCAGGAGGGTGAATCTATTGCGGCAATGATGAAAACAACCGATTTTGATGAAGATAAATTCTTTATCTGTGTAACTAAAAATGGTACTGTTAAGAGAACTAATTTGGCTGAATACAAAAACGTTAGAAAAAATGGTTTGCGTGCCATTACTCTTGCAGAAGGTGATGAAATTGCATCTGCACATTTAACTGAGGGTGATAGCTCTATTATAGTTGCTACTAGATTAGGTCAGGCTATTAGATTCGATGAAAATGATGCAAGAGCGATGGGTAGAACTGCAAAGGGTGTTCGTGCTATTAAATTGCGTGATGATGATTATGTTGTCGGTGCTGCTAAGGTTTATGATGAAAATATGACAATATTAACTGTTTCCGACAGGGGAATGGGTAGGAGAACAAAGCTTGAGAATTATCGTATTCAAAGACGTGGAGGATTTGGACTATTAAATTATAAGGTTAGTGAGGAGAAGGGATATGTTTGCGGAATCCGTTCTCTAGGGGAAGATGATGATGTTATTTTAATTAATAGCGAGGGCATTATCATCCGTATAAGAGCTAATGATTTAAGAGAAATGGGTAGGTATGCAACAGGTGTTAGAGTAATGAGGCTTGATGATGATAGTAGGGTTGTTACCTTTACCAGGACGGAACACGATGAAAGTGAGGAAATTCAAGCTTTAGAAGATGATGTTGACGAGGAAGAGCTTGCTTTAGCTAAGGCGGAGGAGGAAAGTGAAGTTGTTGCTGAAGATACCGATGCCGGTGAAGATAGTGACGGTGAATAGCTTTTTCTAAAATTATTAGTTTTAATTATTATAGGGGAATGAAAATTCCCCTTAAAATACTTTTATTTTGTTTTAAGCGTTCCACGTGGAACACTAAAAACACGGAGTGACTATGGAATTTACTGAAGATTTTGATATAGTTGTTATAGGAGCAGGACATGCAGGATGTGAAGCTGCCCTTGCTAGTGCTAGACTCGGAAAAAAGACAGCTCTTTTTACACTTAGTTTAGACCAAATTGCTAATTTGCCATGTAATCCGAGCATTGGTGGTTCTGCAAAGGGTCAGCTTGTTAGTGAAATCGATGCACTTGGCGGAGAGATGGGAAGAGCTGCAGATAGCAATACTATTCAATCAAGGATGTTAAATAGAGGCAAGGGTGTAGCGGTACATTCTTTAAGAGTGCAAATTGATAGGACAAGTTATCATTTAGATATGAAACGTGTTTTAGAAAACACTGATAACTTATTTTTAAAGCAAGCTGAGATTAGTGAAGTTATTTTTAATGGAAACAGGGTTGTTGGTGTAAAATCAGCAACTGGCTCTATTTATTCGGCTAAGGCTGTAATAATATGCACAGGAACTTATTTAAAAGGGAAAATTCATATTGGTGAGTTGAATTATGAAAGCGGGCCTGAAAATGTAAGGCCTTCTACTCATTTATCAGATTGCTTAAAGCGTGCAGGGATAGAGTTAAGGCGTTTTAAGACGGGAACACCAGCTAGAGTACACTTACGTTCTATTGATTTTAATATTTTAGATGTTCAAAAGGGAGAGGAGCCTGTTCCTTTTGTTTTTGCATCTAAGGAAAAGATAGAAAATAAGGTGGATTGCTATATTACTTATACAAATGAAAAGACTCATGAGATAATTTTAGATAATTTACATCGCTCACCTTTGTATTCGGGAAATATTGAGGGGATAGGTCCAAGATATTGTCCAAGTATTGAGGATAAGATAGTAAGATTTAAGGACAAGGATAGGCATCAGATATTTATTGAACCTGTTGGTCTTAATACTTGTGAAATGTATATTCAAGGAATGTCATCGTCTTTGCCGGAGGATGTTCAATTAAAATTTTATAGAACAATAAAGGGTCTTGAAAGGGTTGAGTTCATGCGTCCGGCATATGCCATTGAATATGATTGCTGTAATCCTTTAGATTTAAGGCCAACGTTAGAGTTTATTAATATTGAAGGTTTGTATGGTGCTGGCCAGTTTAATGGCACTAGTGGGTATGAGGAAGCGGCTGCGCAAGGTTTGATTGCTGCTATAAATGCTTGTAGAAAGATAGATGGTAGGAGCGAGGTTGTTTTAGATAGATCGACAAGTTATATTGGTGTGCTTATTGATGACCTTGTGACGAAGGGGTGTAATGACCCGTATAGAATGATGACTTCACGCAGTGAATATAGGCTGTATATTAGGCAGGATAATGCAGCGCAGAGATTGATGAAAATTGGACATGAAATAGGTTTGGTATCTAGTGAAAGATATGAGATTTTGAGTAAAGAAATTAATGAGATTAACGATAATATTGCTTATTTTAAGAAAAAGGTTCTTACTCCTTCAAGGGAATTGAATAAAATGTTAGTGGAGCTTGGAACTAGTGAAATTTCAACAGGATATAAGATAGCTGATTTACTAAAAAGGCCTCAAGTACATTTTAGCGATTTAGAAGAGTTTGATGAAAACATTGCTAAAATGAGTGATAGAGTGCGAAATGCTGTGGAAATTGAAATAAAATATGAGGGATATTTAAAAATACAGCTTGAACAAATAGAGTCAATGAAAAAAATGGAGGCTAAAAAGTTGCCCGAAAACATTGATTATAAGTCAATTTCAGGATTAAGACTTGAGGCTCAGGAAAAGTTAAACAAGGTAAAACCTATTAATATTGGTCAAGCTAGTAGAATTTCGGGGGTCAATCCAGCTGATGTTGCTGTATTATTAGTGTGGTTGACAAGCTTTAATGGTGAACAAGATGAGTAATAAAATTGATTTTATAAAAGAAACCTTTTTAAAAGCAAAGATAGAGTTAGATAATGTAAAAGCTGAAAAGTTTTTAACGTTTGCAGAATTTTTAATTGAATATAATAAAAAGGTAAATTTGACTGCAATAAAGTCATTTAAAGATATTGTTATTAAGCATTTTGTAGATAGTTGCATTATTACAAGCTTATTTGATATTCAAGATGGCTCTAGTTTTATTGATGTTGGTTGTGGGGCAGGATTTCCTTCTATACCTATGATGATTATGCGTGATGATTTAAAAGCCACTTTAGTAGATAGTAACGGTAAAAAAATTAAATTCATCAGGTACGCTTTAGAAAAACTTGATTTAAATGCAACTTTAATTAATCAACGGAGCGAAGACCTTCCTAAATATCATAGGGATAACTATGACTTTGCAATTGCTAGAGCTGTTGCTGCTCTTCCAGTGATCTGTGAGCTATGTTTGCCTTATGTAAAAAAGAATGGAGTTTTTTATGCAATGAAGGGAAGTGTGGATGAACTAAGTATTGTAAATAATGCGATCAAGCTTTTGGGCGCTGTTCATCAACAGACAAAGGAATTTTATCTTCCAAATGGCGATTTTAGGCGTATCTATTCCATTTTAAAGATAAGAGAAACAGATGCAAAATATCCAAGAAACTATTCTCAAATATTAAAAAGGCCATTATGAAATTATATATTTTTTGTTCCACGTGGAACATAATTCTTTTTAATTATTTATGGGTAAAATCTATGCAAAAGCGTCAAATGACGAAAAAACTTAAATTTTATGAAAAAAGGCTTTAATTTTATTAAAAAATATGATATAATAATCGTAACCGATTATTATAAACCTATGCCCAACGGCTCGTCGCCGACCATGTCACCGAGAACCGCCTTTTGATGGGCAATTATATCATGAATCAAAGTTTCATGATATAATATTTATTAATAATTGCCCATCAAAAGGTTGTTGTCAGCGGTTAAGCTGGTGACGAGCCGTTGGGCATATGATAATGCATACAATGAGAGGGGGAATTATATGGGTGTGATAATTTCAATTGTTAACCAAAAGGGTGGTGTTGGCAAGACTACCACTGCTGTAAATATTTCTGCGGGATTAGCTCTAGCAGGGAAGAGGGTTTTACTTTTTGATTTGGATCCTCAAGGGAATGCTACTTCGGGACTTGGAATATCGAAAAAAACGTTAAAGAGCACTGCGTATAATGTGATTTTAGGTGAAATTAGACCAATTGATGCTATTATAAAGACAAGGTATAAAAATCTTGATATAATTCCTTCTACCAATACATTAGCTGAGGCTGAGGTTAAGCTTGTAAATATAGAAAATAAGAGCTTACAGCTGAAAAAAAGCTTGATTACAATAAAAGATGAATATGATGTGATTATAATCGATTGCTTGCCTTCGCTTGGAGTTTTAGCGATTAATGCTTTAGTGGCTAGTGATAAAATTATTGTGCCTATGCAGTGCGAGCATTATAGTTTAGAGGGTTTAGCGCAACTCTTAGCTACTGTTAAGAGAATAAAAAAAGCAGGTAATAAAAACTTGTCGATGATGGGAATAGTCTTTACAATGCTTGATAAGCGTTTGCTTGCTAGTAATGAAATTATGCGAGATATTAAAAAGAATTTTCCTTCAGATGTTATCTTTAAAACAGAAATACCTAGAAATGTTCGTATTTCAGAATCCCCCAGTCATGGTGAGCCGGTGATTTTTTATGATAAAAATTCAAAAGGATCAGAAGCATATATAAAATTAACAAAAGAGATTCTTAAAAAACTTAAACAAATGGAGGTGTAGTGAGGTGGCAAGAAAATCAGTTTTAGATAAGGATTTTAGCAGCTTGTTTGATGACAATATGTTCGATGAAGAGGAAACCATACAGACCTTAAGGGTTAGCGAGATTGAGCCTAATAAGGACCAACCACGTAAGACCTTTGATGTTGAGGCTTTAAGGAGTTTGTCTGAATCTATTAAGCAAAATGGCGTTCTTCAGCCTCTACTCGTACGTCCTATGCCATCAGGAATATATCAAATTGTAGCAGGCGAAAGAAGGTGGCGTGCTTGCAAAATGGCTGGTGTTGAAGAAGTTCCTGTCCTTGTCAGGGAGCTATCTGATAGTCAGACAATGCAAATCGGGTTGATTGAAAATTTACAAAGAGAAAACCTTAATCCTATTGAAGAGGCTTTGGGTTATAAAACTTTGATTGATAATTTTAATATGACACAAGAGCAGGTCGCAAAGTCAGTTGGAAAAGCTAGGTCTTCAATTTCAAATGCTCTACGTTTGTTAAGTCTACCTCAAATGGTTAAGGAATTATTGGAAAATGGTGATATTTCAGCTGGGCATGGAAAAGCCTTGATGCAGATTGATGACAAACAAAAGCAAATCGAATTAGCTCTTAAGGCAGCCGACGAAGGCTTTAGCGTTAGAGAAATGGAAAAGTTAGCACAAAGAAAGCCGCCAGTGTTAAAAACTCAAAAAATGCCCAGTGTGTTTACAACCGAGTTAAAATTAAGCTTGTCTGAGGCTTTAGGCATCCCTGTTGAAATAATAGAATCAAAAAAGAAAAAAACATTGCAAATAGATTTTTACGATGATGATGATTTGAAAAAATTTGCTAACAAAATAGCTAAAATATGAGTTCCACGTGGAACATCAAGAGAGGATTTTATATGCTGGATATTAAGTTAATTAGGACAAACCCTGAGCTTGTTAAGGAAAATATTAAAAATAAGTTTCAAGAAGAAAAGCTTGAGCTTGTTGACAAGGTTATTTTACTTGATGAAGAATATAGGAATACAAAGTCACGTGCTGATGACTTAAGGAATCAACGCAAGGTAATCAGTAAAAAGATAGGTGCTTTAATCGGAAAAGGGGAGAAGGAAGAAGCTGAAAAAGTAAAGGAAGAGGTGCAAGGTATTTCTGACGAGCTGTTAAAGCTTGAACAGCAAGAAACGGTGCTAGAAGCTAAGATTAAAGAAATAATGCTTGTTATACCCAATATTATTGATAAAACTGTTCCATTGGGCAGAGATGATAGTGAAAATGTAGAGGTCGAACGTTTTGGCGAGGCGAAAACACCTGATTATGATATTCCATATCATGTTGAAATAATGGAGTCTCTAAATGGCATAGACATAGATAGTGCAAGGAAGACGTCGGGAAATGGATTTTACTATCTTTGTGGTGATATTGCACAATTACACTCTAGCATTTTATCATATGCAAGAGATTTTATGATAGATAAGGGTTTTGTTTATTATATTCCTCCATTTATGATTAGAAGCTCAGTTGTTACTGGTGTTATGAGCTTTGCAGAAATGGAAGGTATGATGTATAAAATTGAAGGTGAAGACCTATATTTAATCGGAACTAGTGAACATTCAATGATTGGTAAATTTATAGATACTATTATACCTGAGGATGAATTGCCAAAAGCCTTGACATCATATTCTCCTTGTTTTAGGAAAGAAGTAGGCGCACATGGAATAGAAGAGCGTGGAGTTTATCGTATTCATCAGTTTGAAAAGCAAGAAATGGTTGTTGTGTGCAAGCCTGAGGATAGTATGGCGTGGTTTGATAAAATGTGGCATTATTCAGTGGAGTTTTTTATGTCACTTGATATTCCGGTACGTGCCTTGGAATGTTGTTCAGGAGATTTGGCTGATTTAAAGGTAAAAAGCATTGATATAGAAGCTTTTTCACCACGACAGAACAAATATTTTGAAGTATGCAGCTGTTCAAATATGGGTGATGCACAAGCAAGACGTTTGGGCATTAGAGTCAGAGGCAATGATAAAAGCAAGTATTTCGCTCATACTTTAAACAACACAGTTGTAGCTCCTCCTAGAATGCTTATTGCATTCCTTGAGAATAATTTAAATAAAGACGGAACAGTAAGTATACCAAAGGCTTTACAACGTTATATGGGAAAAGACAAAATAGGTAAATAAATGAGTAATAAAATTTTTACAGAGGAATATAAAATAAGGTTTTACGATGTTGATTGCAAATATCGATTAAAGCCTGAAACAATATTAGCATGGGCAGGCGAATTAGCTGGGGACCATCTTAGAAGTAAAAATATTACAAGAGAGCAAATGTGGGAAGATGGACAGGTTTTTTTACTTACTCGGTGTATTATGAGGTATAATAAAACACCTAGGTACCATGATTCAATAAGTATGAATACTTGGGAATATGGTACAAAAGGTGTGCAGTTTAACCGATTATATGATATTACTGACGAAGATGGAAATGTTTGCATAGAATCGCATTCTCTATGGGTGTTAGTAAATCCTCAAACTCACAGAATTTTGAGGCCGAAAGAATATGCTTATGAAATGGATAAGGCTGACAAGAATTTAAATATTAGCACAGATAAAATAGTATATAAACAAGGCGATTTTGTAGGAAACTATAAATTTTTATATTCTGATTTAGATGCTAATGGCCATGTTAATAATGGTGCGTATGTTAGGCTAGCACAAAGCTATTGTCCAATGGATATCAAGAAAAGAGATATTTTTGAGCTTGATATCAGCTTTATAAAGGAAGCTATGGAGGGTGACGAAATTAAGATTTTTTCAAAGGTTATTGATGAGATTACTTATCAAATATATGGAGAATTTCAAGATGGAAAGCATTCATTTGAGGCACAAATTAAATTAAGATAGCAATTGTTTTCTAAGCTCCTGAAGGAGCTTTTTTTCTTTTCGGGAAACTTGAACCTGCGTCATTCCCATTGTAACAGCTACTTCATTTTGTGTTTTATTTTTCCAATATCTAAGAACAATTAGCTTTCTATCATCTTTATCTAATGATTTTAAAAGCTCTCTTAAAGCAATTTTATCCGTAATTAAGCTTTCTTCAGATTGAACAGGAATATCAAAGCTTTTTTCATCGTCAAATGTTAATGAAATAGCAGGCAGGCTAACGCCTAGGGCCTCACTTACTTCATAAACATCAAGCCCCAATGATTGCGCAATGGCTGATAATTTTGGCTCTTCACCTTTTTTAATAAGCTCATCTCTCATAGCTACAACCTTCATAGACCGTTCCTTCAAGCTGCGACTTACTTTTACTGTACCTCCATCACGAAAAAGCCTTTTTAATTCACCTAAAATTACAGGAACAGCATAAGTAGAAAATTTCAAGCCTCTTTCAGGCTCGAAATTATTGGCAGCTTTTACAAGGCCCATACAGCCGGCACTATAAAGCTCCTCATATTCAATCCCTCTACCTCTAAATCTATTAGCAAGGGAATGCACAAGACCTAAATTTTCTTCGATAAAGCTATCATTGTTAAAGGAATTTGTTTTGCTATTATCATTATTTTTCATAAAAATCACTTTTTGTTTTCAAGCTTTTAATCATAACAACTGTTGTGCCTTTTCCTATGCGACTAGTCACACGCAATGTATCCATAAAGCTTTCCATAACTGAAAAGCCTAGACCAGCCCTCTCTTCATCAGGAGAAGTAGTAAACAAAGCTTCCCTTGCTTGCTTAATATCTTCAATGCCACAGCCTTTATCCTTAATTCTTATGTAAATTTTATTTTCACTTAAAATTCTTGCTACTATATCTATATTTCCCATTGTATTTTTGTAAGCATGAACAATGCAATTAGTTACAGCCTCAGAAACAGCAGTTTTTATTTCACTAATTTCTTGTACAGTTGGGTCAAGCTGAGCAACAAATGCAGCTATTGCAGTACGTGAAAAACCTTCATTTTGTGATTTCGAAGGTATCGTTAATTTCATTTCATTTAAAATTTTCATAAATCCTCCTATTAATTAATTTTCGATATAAGCCTAGATAAACCAGCTAAAGATATAAGACTTTCAATAATTCCGTTGGTATTGGTAATAATAACATTGTCGTCATTAACCGAATTAACTCTTTTCATTTCATTTATTCTTCCAATTATTAGTCCTATACCAGCACTATCCATAAAACTAACCTTTTCAAAATCAAGTACTAGTAAAGAAGGCGCAGAACCATGTATCGCAGAGTCAATTTCTCCCCTTATTATACTAGCTGTATAGTGATCTATTTCACCACTTAAATATACAATGATTCTTTCACCTTCATTTACAATGCTCACTCTATTTCTATTCATATATTGACCTCCTTACTTTTTTATGATAAAAATTTATAAAACCATTATATTAACCATATAATATAATAATATCAAGCTTGTCCTAATAATTTTGTCAAAACAACAGAGGTTAGCAGCAAAAATTATTTACAAAAAGAATAAATTAATTATATTAAACAATAAGTATAATGTAAAATTATCCAATATGTATATAAATACTTTTTTAGCTAATAATTTTAACAAATTAATAAGGAGAAAAACAAATGGAAAAGGTTATGACATTTTTTAAAGATATAAAAATTGAAAAAACATATTTAAAAAGCTTTATTACTACTGCAATGACAGTAACAATGATACTGTTATTTATAGTAGGGATTTTTCAAATAATAAAACAACCCGATCAGCAAATGAATTCAAATGCTAAGGAAGTGGTTTCTTCAATAGGCTCACGAGGAAAAGAAGTTGAGGCAATACAAAGAACCTTACGTGATTGGGGGCTTTTTGACGGACCGGTTACTGGGTATTATGGTACGATAACACAGGAGGCTGTAAAACGCTTTCAGAGATATAGAGGCTTGCCAGTAACAGGTATAGCAGGCACGCAAACATTAAAGCTTTTAGGAATAAGCATAGGAGAAGCACCAAGTGCTACTACTGCAAATGTAAATTTATTAGCAAGAATTATATCGGCTGAGGGAAGGGGAGAGCCATATGTAGGCCAAGTTGCTATTGGTGCTGTAATATTAAATAGAATTGAACATCCCTCATTTCCAGATACTTTAAGTGGTGTGATTTATCAGAGTGGAGCATTTACGGCTATTACTGACGGACAGTTTAACGAGCCCGTAGCTGATTCTGCTTATACAGCTGCCAGAGAGGCTCTTTCTGGCTCTGACCCTAGCGGTGGAGCAATCTATTATTATAATCCCGATAAAACAAGCAATGCTTGGATAAGATCAAGACCGGTTATTAAAAGAATTGGTGAGCATTTATTCTGCTCTTAAAATATTAAAAATTATATAAAAACCCTCCACCAATCTATATCGGTGGAGGGTTTTTATTCAGGCTCTAAACTATTCAATCATACCATATACTTTATCAACATTCATAGTAAATACTATGCCAGTGCCATTTTGTTCAATACTAAGCTCCTTATTAACTGCTGAAATAATTTCTTTAGTTAGATTATTATCAGCAACTATTAAAACAACTTCTTTTTCCGGCTCTATATCAATGTTAAAAACTTTAATAGCCTCAGCAGCAGAACCACCTCTTGCATTAAAAATAGTAGCACCCTTAGCACCTGCATTAACTGCTATGTCAACAGCATCATCACCCTTGCCCTTATCAACGACAATAAAAACTGACTTGTACATATATTCTTCCTCCTTAGCTGTGTTATTTTCGCAGGAATTATCCTTAGCAATAAAATCGGAAAGCCTCATAGAAAATGCAATAGCACTATTAGGCGATGACATATGCAGCGCCTTGTGCAAATGCAGAGCGGCATTATCAATATCATTATCCTTTCCCATCATTAGAACAACTTCTTTTCTAATATCACTTAGCTCTAAAAATTGCAGCAGCTTGTTGCGTGCTGTGCCTTTTCCTAAAAAGATTATTCCTCCGTCAATATTATCTGAACGGACAGTCTTTAAAACAAAACTTCCTTTTCCGTAATTTGATACTGTCACTAAAAGCTTGTAGCATAAATTATCCGTGCTATCCATTTTCCCCCTCCTTGATAGATTTTTTATTCATTTTTTCTTTTTTTGCAGATTTTATTTTAACTATTAGCCCGAGGATTTGTAATGTAATGATTGGCATCAAAGCAATCATAGCGATAAGTCCAAATCCATCTGCCATTATATCCGCATTTGGTGTACCTTGCACAGCACCTTGAGTAAAGGCGAATATAAAAGTTGTAGTCATAGGACCGGTAGCAACTCCACCGGAGTCAAATGCAATTCCTACAAATAATTTTGGCACAATAAACATTAATATTAAACAAATCGCATAACCGGGCAGCAAATAATGCCATAATTGTAATCCTGGTATTAGCATTCTTACTATTGATAGAACTACTGCCATTCCCACACCTATTGTTAAAGGAATAAGAACCTCAATTTTTTTTACATATCCACTTGTAACATCTTCAACCTGATTAGTTAATATATATACAGCAGGTTCAGCCAATATAGTTACAACACCTAATATAAAAGAAAAAATTATTAAAGGTATAACATTATCAGCTTCTGCAAGTTTTTTGCCGATTTGCATACCTACTTCCATAAATCCACCATTAACACCCATTAAAAATAAGAGCATTCCTAAAAAGGTATATATAAAACCTTTGATAGTCCTAAAGAACATACGTTTGTTTAATTTTAGTAAAAAGGATTGTAAAATTGTTAGAATAATCGATAATGCAACTAAAGCAATAAGGCTAGAAACCAATGAGCTTTTAAAAATGTTAGCAAAGGGAGAAAGAAGAGATTGATTTATATCCTCTGATACTGTTATTTCTGTATTAAAGTTATTATCAGAACTAAAAAGTCCCAGTATTAGTACAGAGATAATAGCACCGCTTGAGGCTATTGCGACCAAGCCAAAGCTATCCTTTTCAGAATCCTTTCCATCTTTTTTTAAAGCTGAAATACCAGAGGAAAGAGCCATAATAAAAGGTATTGATATAACACCAGTAGTAGCACCCGATGCATCAAAGGCAATTGCTAGATATTCTTTTGAAGAAAAAAGTGAAAGCAAAGCAATGAATGGATAAAGCACTAAAAAAAACTTATATAACGGTACTTTATAAAAAATACGCATAAAACCTAATGAAACCATTATTGAAAGTCCACCTGCTACAACTATCATTAAAAACAGCCAATGGATTTTACCAGATGTTATTGATTGGACTTGTTCGGCTAAAACAACAAGGCTAGGCTCGGATACGGAAATAAAAAATCCCAATATTATACCAAAAATTATTACAAGCTTTAAGCTGTTTGACTTAGCAAGTGAAGCACCAGTCTGTGAGCCTAAAGGAATTACACCAATTTCAGCTCCTACTAAAAAAATAGAAAGTCCAAATATAATTAAAACTGAACCTATAAAAAATCTTAACAAATCATTTGTTTCAACAGGTGCAAATGTAAAGTGAAGAATTGTAACAAAAATAGTTATAGGTAAAACTGCCATTGTATTATTTCGGATATTTTCTTTTAAAATATTCATATAAAACCCCCTAAAGCATTATGTTTTAGGGCATTATAACAAAAGCTATGCTTATGCATAACTTTTGTTAAACGACCTGTGCTAGTTTATTTATAATTCTTTTGTTTATAGCTTAGAAAAATCTAAGGTAGCAAAATAATCATCAAGTGTTTCTGCTCTCCTTATTTCCTCTACTTGACCATTTTCCTTGAGTAACAGCTCGGCAGAACGCAGCTTGCCATTATAATTATATCCCATGGAGTGACCGTGCGCTCCAGTATCGTGAATGATAATATAATCGCCAATATCTATCTTTGGCAGCATTCTATCTATTGCAAATTTATCGTTGTTTTCGCAAAGACCGCCTGTCACATCATATTTATGGTCGCAGGGTAAATTTTCCTTTCCACTTACTGTAATGTGATGATAAGAGCCATACATAGCAGGACGCATAAGGTTTGCCGCACAAGCGTCAAGCCCAATGTATTCCTTGTAAATATGCTTTTCACGAATGGCAGTAGATACTAAAGCACCATATGGAGCAAGCATATAGCGTCCCAGCTCTGTATAAATTTCAATATCTCCAAGTCCAGCTGGAACAAGGATTTTTTCAAATTGTTCTTTTACCTTTTTGCCAATAACTTCAATATCATTTGGCTTTTGGTCGGGCTTGTAAGGAATACCAACTCCACCAGAAAGATTAATGAAATTGATGCTAACGCCGGTTTTTTCTTTTATCTCAACAGCCGCCTTAAACATTATCCCAGCTAAAACAGGATAATAATCATTAGTAAGGGTATTGCTAGCTAGGAATGCGTGCATACCAAAGCGCTTAGCGCCCTTTTCTTTTAAAACTTTATAGCTTTCAATAATTTGCTCATGAGTAAATCCGTATTTAGCATCACTGGGGGTATCCATTACATTTCCTTTTTCCGAGGTTTTAAATTCGCCACCCGGATTATATCGGCACGAAATAGTTTCTGGTATACCAAAAAGCTTGTCTATAACTTCAATATGTGTAAAATCATCGAGATTTATCACTGCATTAAGCTCATGTGCTTTTATAAAATCAATATCGGGTGTTGCGTTTGATGAAAACATGATTTCATCACCTTTTGCACCCACCTTATCAGATAAAACAAGCTCAGCATAGGATGAGCAGTCGAATCCACAGCCTTCTTCTTTTAAAATTTTCATTATATATGGGTTAGGCGTAGCTTTTACAGCAAAGTATTCCTTAAATCCCTTGTTCCATGAAAATGCTTTTTGCAGCTTTCTTGCGTTTTCCCTTATACCTTTTTCATCATAGATATGAAAAGGGGTAGGATGATTTTTTACGATTTCATCAAGTTGTCCTTTTGTAACAAATGGTTTTTTCATATGCAATCCTTTCTTTTGTAATTAAATTTTATATATTTTTTATATGTTTAAATATTTTTGTAAAAATTTAACCGATAGCTTTATCCACTCTCTGCAATTATCTCTGTAAAAATATTCATTCCATCCGGTTGATTTTCCACATTCGGAAAGTCCATGAGGTCCTTGGTCAAATAAATGCAGCTCAACGGGTACTTTATTTGACACACACGCTTTTGCCATTACAAGTGAATTAGATGCAGGAACACAATCATCATCGGCAGTATGCCACAAAAAAACAGGAGGTGTTTTTGGAGTAACTCTATTTTCTAAAGATAATCTAGAAAGTGATGCACGACTGGCATCTTCACCCAAAAGGACATCGAAGCTGCCTTTATGAGGGTTTGTAATTCCACTAATAACAGGGTAGCAAAGTATAGCGGCATCGGGGCGTATTTGCTCAGGCTGACAATCAAGAGTCTTGCACAGGTTGTTATCTCCCCACATTGTAGCTATTGAACCTGCTAAATGCCCTCCTGCAGAAAATCCAACAACAGCAATTTTTTCAGAGTCTATATTAAATTCCTTGGCACGCTCTCTAATTTTCAGCATGGAATAAGCGGCATCGATTAAAGGTGCTGGATGCTTTTTATTTACAGAATAATAAAGGACAAAGGCATTAAACCCTTCTGCCAGATATTGCATAGCAATAGGCTCGCCCTCTCTATCTGAGCAAAATTCATATCCGCCGCCGGGGAAAATAAGTACAGCAGGGCGTTTTTCACAAAAAGCAAGATTTTCAATTTTATCAAGCAAGTATGCTTTGATATAGACAGTTTTATCAGCGTTTAAATATAGTGTTTTTTGTATCATAGTATAACTCCAATTTATATTATTAATAAAATTATACTATATAATTAATAAAAAAACAAGGCAGAGAAGCCTGCCTTGAAAAGTTTTTTTGCAATTTGACATTTATTATTCTGTTGTTTGTGACAACATCCAAATATTTTTGTAAAACTCGCCAATTGGTCCGTCGATAAATGCAGAGGTAAGATAATCATCTTCTTCATCAGCTGATTTTTTAATATCCTTAGCTGCATTTAAGAGATATTTATAATCAGCCAGCACCTTTTCTAAAACATATGAGGAATTAACCTTCACATTTTCAGCCTCTTCAATCTTTGCGATATTAAGGTAGTCCTTCATTGTACCAAGGGGAGAGCCGCCTAACTGTAAAATAAGCTCAGCTACTTCATCAATCTGCTCGTTTATCTGATCATAATATTCTTCTAGCTTTGTGTGAACCTGAAAGAAATCCTTGCCCTTGATATACCAATGATAGTTTTGCAGCTTGCGATAAAAGACATTAAGCTCTGCTAAAAAATTGTTTAATTTACTTATTGTTTTACTCATCATAACCCTCCTATTTTAAAAATTATTTAATTTCACTATTACTATAACATAACATAATTGCTGTTACTGTAACAAAGTTACTTAATTGTTTATTTGATTTAAATATAAAACAATTATTCCTTATTCAAATCCCAGTCTATCGGCACAGCACCGTTATTTATTAAAAAGTTGTTGGCAGTGGAAAACGGATTTGACCCAAAAAAACCTCTTGTCGCTGATAAAGGACTAGGATGAGGTGCTTTTAAAACAAGATGGTTTTTATTATTTATCAGTCTTTCCTTAGCTTGTGCATTTTTACCCCATAAAATGTATACTACAGGTTGAGGCAAATTGTTTATATAGCTTATTGCAGCATCGGTAAATGTTTCCCAGCCTTTTCTGCAGTGGGATTCAGGCTTGCCCTCTTCTACTGTTAAAACAGAGTTTATTAGAAAAACTCCCTGCTCAGCCCAAAGTGAAAGGTTTCCGTTTTTGGGCATAGGTGTGCCTAAGTCGCTATTTAGCTCTTTGAAAATATTTCTAAGCGAAGGTGGGATTTTTACATCTTTACCAACTGAAAAGGCTAATCCGTGTGCTTGATTTGGTTGGTGATACGGGTCTTGTCCTACAATCACTGCTTTAATCTTTTCAGGTGGAGTTAATGAAAATGCAGTAAATATTTTATCAAGAGGGGGATAGATATTTTTATTTTGATATTCCCTTATTATAAAGTCTTTTAACTTTAAAAAATAGATTTTTTTCTGTTCTTCTGCTAAAAATTTGTCCCAAGTATTATCTGCTAAGCCCATGATATACCCCCTGTGTTTTTATATATTATAGCATTTTATATTTAAATATTCAAGGCTAAAGTCCATTTTATGTAATATTAGTACAAATCTATTTATGTGTGTGAGAAAGCAAGTGGTTAAATATCTATTAAGTAAAAACAAACAAAATATAAGCTAAAATTTTATTAAAAATGCAGCTTGAATTAGGTAAAATAAATTGTTATAATTATAAAAAGAAAAACAGAGGTGAAAATATGAAAATAGCAAAAAAAATAACTGCTCTTGCATTAGCTTTTATAATAATGCTAACGGCTTGTGATGATAAAAATAGCTCTTCTGATTTAAAGACCAATGAACAGACAAAGGCTACATATGATCTTGATTATGATTTTGAAGATTTTGACAAAGATGAAGAAAGTGTAGATAGGACAAAAACCTTTACTCCATATGAAAAAATGAGTGACGGGCCTAAATATGAGGAAGCAAAGTTTGTGGATAAAAGCAATAATATAGAGTTTGAAAGAATTTTTAAGGCTGAGGATTTGAACATAAAAGCCGACTCAAAAATAATTACTGTTGATAATGAAAAGGTAGTTCAGGTTGGTGCTAATGCTACTATTTCTGTTGCTGTGGATATCCCCCAGAGTGGAAATTATAGCGTTGAATTTGTATGGAAAACTGAGCAGTATACAAAGCCCATGGTTGTTTTTGCAGGGCAAAAGGCAAATCCTGAGGTTTCTCCCAGCGATGTATTTATAACATACGGTATTTACAATGTTAATGTTGAGTCAGAAAAGCTCGTAGCAAGGCTGACAAGCGTGGGACATGATAAGATGCAGCTAAAGGAAATTAGAATATTTTCAGCACAGAAAATTTCACAGGAAACATATAATGTGTCGGCTGAGCTTTCAAATAAAAATGCTACCGATAATACAAAAAGACTAATGAAGTTTATTGCCGATAATTACGGGAAGAATGTATTAACAGGGCAGACCTCTAATAATGCAATGGCATCACAGGAGTTTCAAAAAATTTACAATACCACGGGCAGGTATCCTGCTGTTTGTGGCTTTGATTTGATAGAATATTCTCCGTCTAGAAAGGCAAGAGGTTCTTATTCAAATGCTGTTGATAATGCTATTAGATGGTATCAGGTGGAAAATGGAATTGTAGAATTCGCATGGCATTGGAATGCACCTGAAAAATACCTATATGATACGGGCAGCGATTATACAGGAGAGCAAAAGTGGTGGAAGGGCTTTTATACCGAGGCTACAAGCATTAGCATAAAGGATATTATGGAAGGCAGAGATGAGGAGGGCTATCAGCTTTTACTTGATGATATAGATGCTATTGCTGTTCAGCTAAAGATATTGCAAAATTATGATGTGCCGGTTTTATGGCGTCCGTTGCACGAGGCAAGCGGCGGTTGGTTTTGGTGGGGTGCAGAGGGTGCTGAGCCTTATAAGGCACTTTGGAGATTGTTATATGACAGGCTGACGAACTATCATAAGCTGAATAACTTAATTTGGGTATATAATGGTCAAAATCCGGCATGGTATCCTGGAGATGATGTGGTGGATATAATCGGTGAGGATATTTATCCTGAAAAGAAAGATGTAAGCCCTCAGCAATCTAGGTTTAAGCAAGCTTTATCAAGTACGGAATCGAAAAAAATAATTGCTTTAACCGAAAACGGTAACATACCAGATATTGATATGCTTTTAGAAGAAAAAGTAATGTGGAGCTGGTTTTGTACTTGGGAAGGTGACTTTGTCCTTGATAAAAAGTCAGATACCGTAAGCACGGAATATACTCCTCAGGATATTGTAATAAAGGCATATAATCATGAGAATACGATAACTTTAGATGAGCTGCCAGATTTAAAAACCTATTCCCTTGATTAAAATATAGCTAGTTTAAGTTTCAACTTTCTTATACAAAGCAAGTATTAAAAACTTGCAAAATCTCACGATATTTTAAAATATCGTGAGATTTTTTTGCTTATATTTATAAGTATTTGTTTTCATAATCCTTATAGAAAATAGGCTTGGAAAAATAATATCCCTGTGCTATATCGCAATTAATACTTTTAAGGTAGTCAAATTGTACTCTATTTTCAACACCCTCGCATAATACAGTCATATTGAGGTTTTTCGCAAGGGAAACAACACCCTCAACTATAATTTTATCCTTAGTTTTCAGCATACCGTTGCTAAAAAAGCCTTTATCAATTTTTAAAATATCAGCAGGAAGGTCCTTTAATATATTTAGGGAGGAATAGCCAGAGCCAAAGTCATCAATGGAAATTGAAAAGCCATAGCTTTTTAATTCCTCAAGCATACGAATAACGTCGCTAAGCTCACTGAAAAAAATACCCTCGGTTAATTCTAGCTCTATCAGACTTGTATCAAGGTTATATTTATCGGCTATGCTTTTGCATTTTTTAGGGAATAAAACATCAGATACATGAATACGTGAAACATTAACAGAAATTGTATGCACATTTTTCCCCATGTCAATCCATTTTCTTTGCAAAGCACATACATTGTCAAGCATATAATAATCAAGACTCACAATAAAGCCATTTTTCTCGAATAAAGGTATAAAATCATTAGGATAAACCATAGAGCCATCAAATCGTATCCATCTGACTAAAGCCTCAGCACCGATGATTTTTTCTTCTTTAAATGAAATTTTAGGCTGAAGATATACTTTAAACTCCCTGTCATTAAGAGCAGTTTGCATATTTGTAATTATTGACATTTCATTGTAGATTACTTTTTCAAGATGCTCATTATATAATACAAAGCCCTTAGTGTTTGTTTCTTTTAGACGCTTTCTAGCAGTATTTGCATTATCTATGGCAGCGTTAATTCCATCGGTATTGTGACTGACAAGACAAGCGCCGCTAATAATATCTATTGCCGCAGAGGGCAGCTCTGTAAGCTTTTCTTTGTGAAAGCTATCATTAAGTGCTTCCAGCTGCTTTAATAGCTCATCCTTGCCGGTGAATTCCCTGAAAATAAGAAATTTATCAGCACTATGTCTGCCAATGATTGATGTTTGACCGAAAAAATGCTTTAGAAGGTTAGCAAAATCTAAAAGTACCCTGTCACCCTCTAAAAAACCAAAGGTGTCATTTATGTATTTGAAATTATTAATATCGGAAAAGATTATTACATATTTTTTATTTTTATTTTCATTATAGACCTTTTCAGATAAATTTTTAAACTTTGCTAGCGTAAAAAGCTTTGTCAAAGGGTCGATATTAATAGCTTGATCTATGAAATTTAATAGCTGTTCAGCATTATTCTGTGCATTTTCGCTTACAAGATAGCCACAAGCACCTACAATTTCATCTTTTATATTTTTTTGTGGACAGTGATAAATATAATAGCCGCATACAGGCGTGCTTATTTTATCCCATATATAGTCGTTTTTATTGAATTTTAGAGAAGTGATAGCAGGGAAAATATCGCAAAAATCACTTTTAAGAAACTCGTTTTCAGCGGCAAATCCATCGCTGAATTCCGTTTCTGTTATATCAAACACATAATCCTTTCCGTTTTTTAAAATAAAGCTTACCTTATCACTTTTAAAATCATAAGTGAAATTTATATATGCACCAATTGCTGATGCCATTTCAAGCTGCCTTTTGAGATTTTCATTTTGAATTTTCAATTGACTCAATGCCAGACTTTCCTGAGCGAGCAAGATGCACACCTCCGTTTGTTATAAAATATTATTGTAATCCGTAATTTTAATACTTTTTTATGTAATGACCATTAAGACTATAATGCTCATATTTATTATAACATATTACATAATAAGGTGCAACGTTAATTTCACAATTTTATTGATTTTGCACATAAACATAAGCTAAATTTTGCATAATTGCCTAATTACCTTAACTACACCCCACTCGTTGTTGCTTGGTGCAATATACTTTGCAATAGACTTAATTTCGTCGGAGGCATTTTCCATAGCGTAGCTAAATTCAGCATTCATCAGCATTTCTATATCGTTGTTAAAATCGCCAAAGGCTAGAGTATTGTCTTTTTTAATGTTATAATGCTGCTGTAATAATTTTAGTGCCTTTCCTTTACTAATGTTTTTAGGCATTACGTCAATCCAGAAATCACCAGATATAATCAAATCCAAATCATCAGGAAAGCCCTTTTTTAGGTCCTTATAGGTTTCGGTGGAAGGCTTGTAAGGGTTGAATATGGCGATTTTCATAAAATTATCATTAACAGAAAATAAATCATCTACTATAATTTGATTGCTGTAAAATCTAGCAACTTCCTTAGTAAATTCTTTGGAATAATCGTAGTGATAGGTACCTTTTTCACCACAAAGTATAATGTGAGTGTTTTTTACATTAAGTATATGACTTAAAATCCCTGAAATCTTGTCAGAGGGAAGTGGGTGAAAGCCCATGGGCTTGCCGTTTGCCATTATAAAAGCACCATTATCACAGATGAAATCAACCATTCCTTCCCATTGTTTAAAGTTGTCTTTTAAGGTGACGTAGGAGCGGCCGCTTGCAGCTACAAATTTAATGCCTTTTTTATGTAAAGCTTTGATAAGCTTATCTAAATCAGGGGGAAAGTCTTTTGCATCATTAACCAGCGTACCGTCAATATCGGTTGCTATTAGTTTTATCATTTTATCTCCTTTCTAATATCGAATAACGATTAGAAATGCTCAAATAAATTAAGCATTAGGGTATACAAATATAGTTTTATTTCTCTTTTTATATGCAAAAAGTATAGCTTTTTTGACAGCTATACTTTTATAAACAAATATGGATTTTGCCGCATTTAATTTATAAATACGGCATAGCTTTATTTTTGTAAATGATTTGATAAAAAAGATATTATGCATTGTCCTCATTATTTTCATCATCGGATTCAGCGTTTTCAGAGGTTTCTTCAGCAGCTGAATCAGCATCTTCTTCAGAATCTTCCTTTAAAAGCTGTTTGATAGAAAGGCTGACCCTGTTCTTTTCCGTGTCAATATCAGTGATTTTTACATCAACTATTTCACCAATGGTAAGAACATCAGCGATATTAGTAACCTTTTCTAAGGAAATCTGAGATATATGGATTAGTCCGTCTACTCCGTCGATAATCTGTGCAAATGCACCAAAGGGTGTAATGCTGACTATTTTTGCAGGTACAACATCTCCAGCCTTATATTCATCAATAAACTTATTCCAAGGATTATCCTCTGGCTTTTTAGCACCGAGAGAAACACGCTTTTTCTCTAAATCAAATGATTTTACATATACATCAATTTTTTCGCCAACACTGACAATTTCACGTGGATGCTTGATTCTTCCCCATGTTAGCTCAGAAGTATGAACCATTCCATCTACTCCGCCTAAATCAACGAAAACTCCATAGCTCTCAATGGATTTGATTTCGCCGGTAAATTTCTGTCCTACCTCAATGTTTTCCCAGAAAATAGCTCTTGCCTTGTCAAGCTCGGCCTTTCTAGCAAGTCTGATAGAACCAACAACACGGCCTCTAGCTTCATTAATCTCAATTACTTTGAATTTAATTTTTTTCTTCAATAGGGTTTCCAGTTTTCCTTCACGGGAAATGCCTGTATGAGAAGCAGGGATAAATACCCTAGCGCCTAAGGCTGATACAATAATACCGCCCTTAACAACAGTGGAAACAACACCGTCGATAGCATGATCAGCCTCATATTCCTTAGCTATTTTTTCAAGACCTATAGCTGCATCTACCTTTTTCTTGGAAAGATAAACTATACCTTCAGCATCGTTTATTGAAGTAACAACAGCATCAATAACGTCGCCTGCTTTCACAATATCAATTGGATTAACATTTGAATCTGAACTAAGCTCATCAGCAGGAATATATCCAGAGTGCTTAGTACCAATGTCTACAACAGCTTCGGAGTTGTTGACAGCTACAACGGTAGCTTTTACCCTATTTCCTATATATACTTTTTTGAGAGATTGATCAAGTAACTGTTCGAAACTTAGCTCCTCCCCCGTTTCGATGTCTTTGATAATTTCGTCCATTCTTTCATGAACCTCCTTTATTATATAAGCCGGCGTTGAGGCTCCGGCAGTGATACCTATTATAGCATTAAAGGGGAGTCCCGCTAAAATATCGGGTGCTATGCCCTTTGAGTTTTCCACAAAAACAGTTTTACAAAATCTGCCGCAAATATCTGCTAACTTTTTAGAATTGGAGCTGTTAGAACCGCCAACTACAACTATTAAATCGCATTGTTGTGAAAGGCTTGCAGCCTCTTCCTGTCGTTCGATAGTCGCATTACATATTGTATCAAATATTTTAGCTTTTGTACATAGCTTTTCAATGTTTTTTTTACAATTATGCCATTTTGCACTATCAAAAGTGGTTTGAGCGATTAAAATTAGGTCATTATGACGAAGATTATTTTCTAAAATAATCTTTTCTAGTTCCTCTGGAGTATTTGCAGTATAAGTTTTCCCTTTGCAGTAGCCACGTATACCTATTATTTCAGGATGCTTGTCATCTCCTGCTATAAGTACAATATATCCATTGCTTGAATATTCAGCAGCAATTTTATGAATTTTGCTGACAAAGGGACAAGTCGCATCTGTAAAAGGCTTTTCACTGTCCTTGAGATAATCAATGATTTCAGGTGATACTCCATGAGAGCGAATAATCACATGATTTTCAGCTTTGGTAATATCATCAACAGCACGAATATGCTTTTCTTCTAAATCGTTTATAACATCGGGATTGTGAATAAGCTCACCGTATGTATCGGCACAGCCATATTCATTCCCTATTTTTTCAGCTAGCGTTACAGCACGACGAACACCAAAGCAAAAGCCAGCTGTTTTTGCAATTTTAATTTCCATACATTTCTTTTTAAAGCAGCCTTAAGGCATATTATCCATCATATTGGATATTCTGCCCATAATTAATTCTGACGCTTGCTTTAATGCCTTTCTATCAGTACCATCTATTACAATCTGTTCGGGAGAGATAACTTTTCCAAAGGCTATATCTATTTTTCTGCGTCTAAATCTTCTTTTCTCACCATATCTTATGCATACTGGTAAAACTGGTGCATTAGCCTTTGAGGCTATTAAAGTGACTCCACTTTTTGCTCTGCCTATTTTTCCGTCTTTAGAACGTGTGCCTTCAGGAAAAATCACTAGGATTCTACCGTTTTTAACATCGGAAATAGCATGCTCAATTGGCTCACTAGCACCCTTTCCACGTTCAACAGGGAAAGCACCCAGCTTTTTAATAAGCCATGCAAATGCCTTGTTTTTAAAAAGCTCAGCCTTTGCTATGAAGGAATATTTCCCGTCTAATGCAATTCCTACTAGAGGTGGGTCAAGATTTGACTGGTGATTAGCAGCTGCTATAAATCCACCACCCTTGGGTATGTTTTCTCTGTTATAATAAGTAATATTATAAACAATTGAGAAAAAAAACCGAACTATTTTTATGATTAAACTATACATTTAAGCCCAACTTTTCTTTTATAAATGATAAAGTAAATTCAAATGACCGTTGTAAATCCATATTGCCGGTATCTATTAAATACGCATCTTCTGCCTGCTTTAAGGGGGCAACCTTTCGGTGGCTGTCATTATAATCCCTCGTATTAAGGTCGGCTAAAACTTCTTCAAAGGTGGTATTTATTCCCTTTTGAATAAGCTCATCATACCGTCTTTTAGCACGGATTTCTGCCTTTGTTGTAATAAATATTTTTAAGTCGGCATTAGGCAATACAACAGTGCCAATATCTCTGCCGTCCATAATTACATTTTCTGTTTTTGCAAAGTCCCTTTGCATATCAAGCAGAAATTCCCTGACCTTTGGTATGGCAGAAACAGCTGATGCTTTCATCGAAACTTCAGGCAGGCGAATATCATCGGAAACATCTTCTCCGTTAAGAATAACTCTTTGCTGACCATCACCTTTTTCAAGTGCAATTTTAATATTATCAAGGCTATTGATTACGCAGCTTTCACTTTCAACTTGAATGTTGTTTTTATAGCAGTAAAGTCCAATTGCCCTGTACAAAGCCCCTGTATCAATATAAATAAAGCCCAGTGCCTTTGCACACATTCTTGCTAAGGTACTTTTACCAGCACCAACAGGACCGTCCATAGCTATGGAATATTTTTTTTTCGTTGACTGCGATACAAAGGACATAAAAAACTCCTTAAAAAATATAATTTTAGTATACCATAAAAGTAAGTATAATTCAATAGCTAAAGAACAGCTAAATTATGCTATTGCTTAAAGCTGCTGATTTTCCTGCTAAATATCCAGTGGAAAAAGCTATTTGCAGATTAAATCCACCGGTAAAGGCATCAACATCAATGGCTTCTCCTGTTATATAAAGGTTTTTAACAACCCTTGAGAGCATTGTCTTAGGGTCTATTTCCTTTGTGGATATTCCGCCTCTGGTAATAATAGCCTCACTTATTGGGCGTTTTTGTGTAATATTTACTTTGAAATGCTTGAGAGTATAAACGAGCCTTTGCCGCTCCTGCTTTGTTATGGAATTTACCTTTTTATCATAAGGAATTCCTACTTGATTTATTATCACAGGAATAAGTGCTTGTGGCAATAAATCGGTGAGAGAATTGGAGAAGTTTTTATTCAAAAGCTTAGAAAAATCTCTTTGTATACGTTTGTCAAGCTTTGTTTCATCTAAAGCAGGCTTTAAATCGATTTCACAAAAGTATTTTAAACCATCTTTTATAAAAGCACTAGCAGAAAGTACAAGAGGACCGGAAATTCCCTTATGTGTAAAAAGCATTTCACCCATATCACTAAAGCAAAGCTTATTTTTACTGTCAAAAAGCTTAAAGCCGATATTAATAAGTGAAAGTCCGGCTAATGATTTTATAAAGCTTTCATTTGATTCCAGACCTACAAGACTTGCTTCAAGGGGAATGATTGTATGCCCTATGCTTTTAGCCAGAAAATAGCTATCGCCGTTTGAACCTGTACCGGGATATGATTTTCCGCCGGCTGATAAAATAACAGCGTCTGCAAAAAAATCCTTTCCATTTGAAGTAACACCAATAGCGTGATTGTTTTTGACTATAATTTTATCCACTCTAGAGCAAATAAAATCAGCACTATTCTTTGTCAGTCTTTCAAGGGTTCTTACAATATCGGAAGCTTTATCAGAAGTGGGGAAAACCCTGTTTCCACGCTCAATTTTTAAGGGAACATTATTTCTTTCGAAAAAACCCATCACATCTTCAGAAGAAAAGGAGTTAAAAGCACTGTATAAAAATTTTCCATTGCGAGGAGTGTTGATGATTAAATCTTCGACCTTGCAGGCGTTTGTGACATTGCATCTGCCTTTGCCAGTGATCGACAGCTTTCTGCCGAACGACTTATTCTTGTCGAAAATTGTTATTTTACAATTAGGATTAAATTTCTTTGCCCAAATTGCAGCCATCATGCCTGAGGCACCTGCACCAATAATTATTATATTATTCATCAGTTTTATACACTTCATTTTCTTGCCAAAGATTTTCGAGCTTTTCTAATGTAGATGAGATTTTGTCTTTGTTTTTAAGACCAAGGGCTACTATTAGCGCATTAATTAAGCTCAAGGGTGCTACAAGACTATCAGCAAACGATACCATATCACTTCTAGCGATTAAAAGCTGATGAGAAAATTGAGCTAATGGAGAACGCTCACTATCAGTAATGGCAATTATATTTGCACCACTTTCATGTGCAAATTGAGTAGCCTTTAATGTGCTGAAAGAATATCTAGGGAAAGAAATGCTGATAAAGGCATCTCCACTTGATATTTTTACCATCTGGTGATAAATGCCACTCATATTTGTTGCTTGTACAAAAAACACATTATCAAGAATGATTTCTAGATAATGATTTAAAAAAGTAGCTAAAACACCACTGCTCATAGCACCTAGAATATAAACCTTTTTAGCTGAAAGTATTTTTTCCACAGCTTCATCAAAGGCTGGCTTTGAGGTTTCTTCAAGTGTGCGTCTGATTTTATCTATATCTTGATTTAGTACAGTGTGAAGAATATTATCATGTGGAATCCTACCGTTTGCTACTTCCATTCTTTGCAGGCTTGTCAAACGGTTTTTAATGTGGCTTTGCAGGGATTTTTGCAGCTCAGGATACCCTTCAAATCCCATTTCTATGGCAAAGCGAACAACAGTAGATTCACTTACGCCGACAGCATTTCCGAGCTTTAGTGCTGTCATATATGCTGCTTTTTCATAGTGATTTAATATAAAATTTGCTATAAGCTTATGACTTTTTGAAAAGTCAGGAAGTTTTTCAGAAATAGCAGCTAATAAATCGTTTTGCATATTTATCCTTCTTCATTTTCAATAAAAATATTGATACCTATGTATCATTATATATTAAAAAAAGTGAAAATGCAAGTATTAATTTCAAAAATTGCAAAAAGCTTTGTGAAAATATTAGTTTCTCACAAAGCCTGCATAATATTAAGAAATATCCAGCTAGCCCTTAACTATTTCACGCCAGTCAAGGTCGCCTCTTTCAAGTGCGTGAATAAGTGCCTCGGCGGTTGCTATATTTGTTGCAACAGGAATGTTATGCACATCACTGAGTCTTAAAAGCGTCATGTCATTTGGTTCGTGTGATTTAGCATTTAACGGATCTCTAAAAAAGATTAAAACATCTATTTCATTGCACGAAATTCTAGCGGCGATTTGTTGGTCACCACCTTGTGAGCCACTTAAATATCTTTGTATACGCAGCCCCGTAGCCTCTGATACTAGTTTGCCGGTTGTACCTGTGGCACAGAGATTATGACAGCTTAAAACACCGCAATATGCTATGCAAAACTGAACCATAAGCTCCTTTTTAGAATCATGTGCTATTAAAGCTATATTCATAATACCTCCAGAAAAAGCAGATAAACTGCTGAAATTATCAGATTGAATTTTCAATCTATGTATTAAATACTCCAAAATAAAGTATCTCTATATAAGTATAATCAATTTATATTAATTGTCAATGGTACATCTTCCCCTAAGAGTCTTTTTGCTATTGCTTTATAAGCTTTAGCCCCGTCACAATTTGGAGGGAGAGGCAAGCCCTTTGCCCCACATACTCTAATTGTATTGTCCTCAGGTACAACACCTAAAAGCGGGATTCCTACCGTATCCATTACTTCATCAAGGTCATAAAGAGCATTATCATCTTTAAAGGTGGAATGAACCTTGTTTATAATAAGCTTTTGATTGGTGCTGTTTTTTACATATAAAAAGTCACTTAGCATTGCACTGTCACGCACGCAAACGGGATCAGGAGTACTGACCATTAAAACAAGCTCAGCTGCTTTTATTACGCTGAAAACAGAGCTGCCAACACCTGCTGTATCAATTATAATAAATTCAAAATGCTCCCGCATTTCTTCACATACTCCCATAACCTTTTCCGGATTAATATCCATAAAAGGGTTTTTTGTAGCACATACAAGATATAGATTGTCGACAAACTCTACCTTTGTAGTAGCAGAAAGAATATCAATTGTGCCTTCCAAATAATCGCCAATATCGTGCTTTGCCTTATCTCTTATTCCAAGCATAATGTCAAGACACCTAAGACCAAAGTCAAGCTCAACTACAAGCGTCCTTTTACCCATGCTGGCTAAAGCGTGAGCGAGGTTTGCACTTGTAGTAGATTTTCCAGTGCCACCTTTACCTGCTGTTACAGCAATTATTTGCGACATTAAAAACCCCATCCCTTCTTAAAAGCAGAAAAATGCCATAATAAAATAGGCATACTATCTGAATTGTAATAGCATTATTTAATATATTATAATATAGATATTTACATTTAATTATAATACCACAAAATAATTTTAACACAAAAACAGTATTTTTTAAAGCTTTTTTTAATATATATTTTATTTTTGTTAAAACTAGAGTAATATTTAAGGTAAATTTAGATAATTTGCACAAGGAGAAGCCTTTATTAAATGCCTTAAATCTTAAATTATATAATAATAGCTTCGTATATATACTGTAAAATGCTTTTTTATATTAAAAAATTGATTTTGTTATTTGAATTATGCTATAATATATAAAATAAATTATAGCATTTAGAGGTGTAATATGATTGATATAGCAAAGGCTATTTCTGATGAATTTAAATTGACCGAGACACAGGTGAATTCTACAATCGCCTTGATTGACGAGGGGAATACCATTCCTTTTATAGCAAGGTATAGAAAAGAGGCGACGGGTGGAATTGATGATGTTACATTAAGAAATTTTCACGATAGACTTATTTACTTAAGAAATCTTGAGGCAAGGAAAGAAGAGGTAATTCGTCTTATTGATGAACAAGGCAAGCTGACCTTAGAGCTGAAAAAGGATATAGAAGAGGCTGAGGTTTTACAGAGGGTAGAGGATTTATACAAGCCATTTAAGAAAAAACGTGCAACTCGTGCTACAAAGGCACGTGATGCCGGACTTTTACCTTTGGCTGAAATTATTATGGCTCAAGAGGAAAATGATGCCGACGCTATTTTAATGGCAGAAGGATATATTAATGTTGAGGCTGGATATGATACTGCGGAAAAGACATTGCAAGGGGCACTTGATATTATAGCTGAAATTGTAGCTGATGATGCTGAAATTATTTCAAAGCTAAGAGATTTTGTAAGAAAGAATGGTTTAATTCAGTCAATTGCTGTTGATAGTGAGGAAAAAACCGTCTATGAAACGTACTATGATTTTGCCGAGGCAATAAAAAGTATACCTAATCACAGAGTTTTAGCTATAAATCGAGGAGAAAAAGAAGGAAAGCTTAAAGTAAAGGTAGATGTTGATTCGGAAAAAGCATTGTCGATACTATCACGCTTTGTAGTAAAGGGTGAAAGTGCTTTTTATGAGCTGATTAAGCTAACACTTGCAGATAGCTATAAGCGTTTGATTTTTCCTGCTCTTGAAAGAGAAATGAGAAATGAGTTGACGCAAAGGGCAGAGGACGATGCTATTAAGGTATTTGCAAAAAACACTGAAAATTTGCTTCAGCAGCGTCCTGTTAAAGATGCTAGGATAATTGCTATTGACCCTGGATTTCGAACGGGCTGTAAGGTCGCAGTTTTGGACGAACAAGGAAAGCTGTTGGATTATACAACTATTTATCCTACAAAGCCGAGAGCGGATATAGCTGGAACGCACAGAACCTTAAAAGCTTTAGCTGAAAAATACAATATAAATATAATTGTAATTGGAAATGGTACAGCCTCACGAGAAACTGAGGAGGTGGTTTCTGACTTTATAGAAAAGTCAGGACTGTCAATAAAATATACAATTGTAAATGAGGCAGGGGCGTCGGTTTATTCAGCCTCAAAAGCGGCAAGCGAGGAATATCCTGACTTAGATGTGACTACAAGAGGAGCTATGAGCTTAGGCAGAAGGCTGCAGGACCCTTTGGCAGAGCTGGTTAAAATTCCCGTAAAGTCAATAGGCGTAGGACAATATCAGCACGACCTTAATCAAGGAGCATTGGAAAGTGCATTGACCGATGTTGTTGAAAACGTGGTAAACCGTGTTGGCGTTGACTTAAACACTGCAAGCTCCAGCTTGTTGGGTTATGTTGCGGGAATAGGCTCTGCTGTGGCGAGAAACATTGTTGCATACAGGGAGGAAAATGGGGTTTTCACAGATAGAAAGCAGCTAAAAAAAGTTTCTAAGCTTGGGGAAAAGGCATATAAGCAATGTGCAGGATTTTTAAGGATATCTAATGGGAAGAATCCCTTGGATAGCACGAGCGTTCACCCTGAAAGCTATAATGTGGCTACCGAACTTTTAAATCGTGCGGGAGTCAGCTTGCAGGAGCTGAAAAACGGGGGGATTCCTGATATAAAGCAGAGGATAGGTGATTTATCAGCTATTTCTAAGGAGCTTGATGCTGGCTTGTTTACACTAAAGGATATTGTTGATGAGATGACAAAACCCGGCAGAGATCCTCGTGATGATGCTCCACCAGTTATATTCAGCAGGGCTGTAAAATCCTTTGAGGATTTAAAGCCTGGTATGAAGCTTGTAGGAACGGTGAGAAATGTAGTTGATTTTGGTGCTTTTGTAGATATAGGTGTTAAGCAAGACGGACTTGTGCATATTTCAAAGCTGTCCGATAGGTTTGTTCGTCACCCTAGTGAAGTTGTTAGTGTGGGTGATAATGTAGATGTGTGGGTAATTGATGTAGATGCACAAAGAGGCAAGATTTCTCTGAGTATGGTGGGAGAATAGTGCAAAGCTTATATATATAAAAGTTAATATAAATGCTAAAAGCTCCCTTTGGGAGCTTTTAGCATTGAAGAGGAATTATAACAATTATAACTTTTTAGCAATAATTAATCGCTGTTTTTCTTGATATAGTCGACAAGCTCATCGATTTGAGCAAAGGCTAAGCCTGTAACCGTATCTGCACAGCCATAGTAAATAGCCAGTCTGCCTGTATCGGCATCGACTAAAGCAGCACATGGGAATGCAACATTTGGCACATCACCAATACATTCGTAATCCTTTTGAGGTGAAAGAATGTAGTTTTTGCAGCGATATTTTACTTTCCATGGCTTATCAATATCTAAAATTGCAGCAGAGAATGAGTATACAAATCCATTGCATGAATTAAGTACCCCGTGGTAAATCATAAGCCAGCCTTCACTTGTTTCGATAGGGATAGGACCAGCACCGATTTTTGTTGCTTCCCAGCCCATTTTAGGAGCCATAACATGCCTATGCTCACCCCAGTATTTCATGTCGGGGGATTGAGAGAGATAAATATCACCAAAGGGTGTGTGGCCTGAATCAGATGGACGTGAAAGCATAACGTACTTGTTGTTAATCTTGCGAGGGAAAAGCACACCATTCCTATTAAAGGGGAGGAATGCATTTTCAAGCTGATAAAAAGTTTTAAAGTCAAATGTATAGCCAACGCCTATTGTAGGACGCCATTTGTAGCCATTGCACCATGTGATATAGTATCTGTCTTCGATAAATACTACACGTGGGTCATAAGCGTAACAAAAAGCGTTTTCCTCAGCAATGTCGCCATCTTCATTAATCCATTTGATGGGGTCGTGATTGATATTCCAGTTTATAGCGTCATCTGAAAATCCTGCATGAATAACCATGTTTCTCGATCTGTCATCACAACGGAAAACACCGGCAAACTTTCCTTCAAAGGGTACAACAGCACTATTGAAGATAGAATTGCTTGAAGGGATTAAATCACGTGGGATAACAGGGTTTTCTGTATAGCGCCATACAACGTCTTTACAGCCCTCGGGCTTATCCTGCCATGGAATGTTAGGCAAGGATTGTTGTCCAAAAATTTTTACACTCATGTGTTAAACCATCCTTAATTAATTTGTTAGTATAATTATATCATGTATTTTAAAAAAATCAAGTAATTTTGACTATAAAATTTAGCCAAATTTAAGTAATAAATTTTATGCATTTTTATTTTTTAAGTTAAAAATCGTTATATGCTTTAATTAAAATGCTAATACGGGATTTTTAACAAATTACAGTATGTAAAGTTATTAAGTAAAAGTTAATTGCAATAATTATTTTTTTATGATATAATTAAAAAGTTATTTAGTTTTAGTTTAGAGTTTTATATTAAAATAAATAAAAAGGATTGGTGAATATGTCGATTAAATTAATATCATGGAATGTAAATGGTATAAGAGCTTGTTTAAAAAAAGGATTTTTAGAAAGCTTTAATAAGCTTGATGCTGATATATTTTCTATACAGGAAACTAAAATGCAGGAAGGACAGGCAGAAATAGATACCCCTGAGCATAAGCAGTATTTTAATTATGCACAGAAAAAAGGGTACTCTGGTACTGCTGTTTTCACAAGGATAGAGCCTTTAAGCGTGACTTATGACATTGGCGAGCATAATGATGAGGGCAGAGCAATTTTACTTGAGTATGAAAAGTTTTATTTGTTAAATGTATATGTGCCAAATGCGCAGCCTGAGTTGGCACGTCTTGATTATCGCATGAAGTGGGAAGAGGATTTAAGGCAGTATGTAAAAGAGCTTGATAAGAAAAAGCCTGTGATTATTTGCGGAGATTTAAATGTAGCACATAAGGAAATAGATTTAAAAAATCCTAAGCCTAATAGAGGAAAAGCAGGCTTTTCAGATGAGGAGAGAGAAAAATTTTCTGCTTTATTAGAAAGTGGGTTTACAGACAGCTTTCGTTATTTATATCCTGAAAAAACCGGCGCATATACGTGGTGGAGCTATATGTTTAATGCTAGAAAAAACAATGCAGGGTGGCGTATTGATTATTTTGTGGTATCGGAAAGGATAGCTGATAAAATTATTGATGCTAAAATTCATCCTGATATTTTTGGGTCGGACCATTGTCCTGTTGAACTTGAAATTGATTTATAATACATTATTTTGAGCTTGTGGTGTGTTTTTTGGGGAAAAACATTCCCGAAAACCTGATTTAATTTTCTAATCTTTGCTGCAGCTCAATAATTAAACCCCGATTTTTTAATCGGGGTTTAATTATATCTTTATTTTAAACTTTTTTAGATTTTAGAATAGAGCGACTACTCCACCTTCGTATTTTTCTTCAATAAACTTTTTAACCTTATCTGATTTTAAAGCATCTACAACAGCCTTTATATTAGCATTGTCCTTGTCCTCAGGGCGAACTGCTATAACATTTCCAAAGGTTTTTGCAGCGATAGAATCAGATGCCTCAACGGCTAGAGCTTCACTTACCTTAAATCCAGCTTGAAGTGCGTAGTTACCATTAATAGCAGCCATAGCAGCATCGGGGAGTGAACGTGGAATCTGAGCAGCATCAACTTCAACGATTTTTACATTCTTAGGGTTTTCAACAATATCATTTACAGTAGCGTTTAATTCAGCGCCTTCCTTTAGCTTGATAATTCCCTCTTGCTCAAGTAAAAGCAATGCTCTTGCGCCGTTTGTTGTATCATTTGGAACAAGGATTTCAGAGCCTTCTTCTAAATTTTCGATTTTATCTACTTTTCCGGGATAAATTCCAAAAGGCTCATAGTGAATTACTGCAATTGACTCTAACTCATCGCCTTTTTCAGAATTATATGTGTCTAGGAATGGTTGGTGCTGAAAATAGTTAGCGTCGATATCCTTTGAAGCTAGAGCAGGATTGATTTGCTGATAGTCAGCATATTCAATGATTTCCAGCTCAATTCCTTTTTCAGCTAAATCGTCTTTAATTTCTGCTAAAATTTCAGCGTGAGGGGTAGCAGTAGCCCCGATTTTAACAACGGTCTTTTCTCCGTCATTTGATAATGCGCCTGATTTGTCAGCAGCAGTGCTGCTGTTGCCGCCATTGCATCCTGTCAGTACGCCTAAAGCGAGAGCGGATACAGCGAGTAATGAAACAATCTTTTTCATAATAGTTATTTCCTTTCTACTTTCTAATTTCTTTTATCACTTTTCTTAGCAATAAGCATGCCTATTTCTTGAAGAACTTGAACTACAATAACCAATAAAATAACGGAAATAGTCATAATCGTATCATTATAACGATAATAACCAAATCTTGTGGCTATATCTCCTAGTCCTCCTCCTCCAACAAAGCCTGCCATTGCAGAATAGCTTAATATAGTTGTTACGGCAATTGCACTGCCGATAAAGAGTGATGGCTTTGCTTCACTCAAAAGAACCTTTGTGACAATCTGCCAATGAGTAGCTCCCATTGACTTTGCAGCCTCTATCACACCACTATCCACTTCCTTAATAGAGCTTTCAATTAGTCTTGCGACAAAGGGAGCAGCTGCTATAACGAGTGGAACAATGGCGGCATTAGTGCCATAGCTTTTTCCTACGATGGCTCTTGTTACCGGAGTAATCCAAACTAATAGAATTAAAAATGGTATGGAGCGAAAAATGTTTACAATCGCATTTAAAATTACATTCAGCCATTTTATAGGCTTTAGTCCGTTTTTGTCAGTTATAATTAGAAGTATGCCTAAAGGCAGTCCGATAAGATATGCAATGAGCGTGGAGAGTAAGGTCATGTATAAGGTTTCACCTGTACCCTTTAAAAACATATCGATGTTTTCGATAAATTCAGCCAATGTCGGACACCTCCTCGACGGACAAGTTTCTATCCCTTAGCCATGAAATAATTTTCTTTTGAGCAATTTCACCATCGGGCAGCTGAATAATAATCTGTCCATATGCCTTGCCATCTATGTTTTTGGTATCGGCAAACATAATGTTTACAGCTTCACCAGTTTGTAAAATCATATCGGCAATAACAGGGTCGAATGAGGAGCTTCCATCAAAGACAATGCGACAGCATCTTTTTGAAAATGACTTATCCTTAACACCTTCGCCAAAGAAAAGCTTTTTAGCTGCCTCAGATTTTGGGTGAGTAAATACGTCGCTGACATTTCCACATTCTACAATATTGTTTTTGTCAATAACAGCTACCTTATTGCATACTTCTTCAATAACGCTCATTTCATGAGTAATTATTATAATAGTCACACCGAGTGTTTTATTTATTTCACGTAAAAGAGCCAAGACTTCTTTAGTCGTTCCGGGGTCAAGTGCGCTTGTAGCCTCATCGCACAGCAGAACCTTAGGATTAGTTGCTAGAGCACGGGCAATAGCGACTCTTTGCTTTTGACCGCCGGACAGCTGAGAGGGATAGGAATTTGCTTTGTCGGATAAGCCAACGGTATTTAAAAGCTTTAAAGCACGGGATTTTGCATCATCCTTAGATAAGCCTGCAATTTCAAGAGGGAAGGTAATGTTTTTCCACACCTGTCTTTGCATCAACAGATTAAACTGCTGAAAAATCATTCCGATAGAACGTCTTTCCTGCTGCATTTGCTTTTCTGATAGCTTTGTTAAATCCCTTCCATCAAAGATGACGGAGCCTGAATCGGGCCTTTCCAAAAGATTTATACAGCGAACCAAGGTGCTTTTTCCAGCTCCGCTAACGCCTATAATACCGAAAATATCACCTTTTTTTATATCGAGGTCAATATTTCTTAAGGCAGTGACTGTATTTTTGTTTGATAAAAAGGTTTTTGTAAGGCCACGAATACTTATAATAGTATTAGTTGACAAGATATTCCCCCTCTTTTTAAAGATATTATGTCTTGAAAAGAATTATAAAGGTTTTTTTATAAATTGTCAAGAGCTATTTTCAAATAAATCAGCGTTAGCATATATATTTAGTATGTTATACAAAAAGATAAGTGTTTTTTTACTTTTTTTAGACGAATTGATTATCTTTCTATTAATTTATATAACATTAATATATAATAGTATGGTGTAAGGCTTGACTAAAAATCGAAAAAAAGCTATAATAATTAAAAATAGATAGATGAGGTATACTATGTACGATCCTGTTTTACAAAATGCAAGGAAGCCAAAGGGATATGATGGCGAAAAAACATTGGAAAGAATGAATGAGCATCATGCACCTTTAGTCAAATGGGGGCTTTCGTATCTTAATATTTTACAAAATGCAAAAATACTTGATATAGGCTGCGGCGGTGGAGCGACAATTGGAGAATTGCTTAATAGATATGAAAATAGCATTGTCGATGGAGTTGATTTTTCTGAAAAAAGCGTTGAGATGAGTAAAAATTTTAATGCGAAATTTTTAGGAACACGCTGTGAAATAAATCAAGGTGATGCTGCTAATCTCCCTTATGAAAATGAATCTTATGATGCTGTCACAGCAGTGGAAACAGTTTATTTCTGGCAGCCTGTTGAAAAAGCTTTTTCTGAGGTTTTTAGGGTGCTAAAAAGGGACGGTGTCTTTATGATTTTAAATGAGATAAGCGACCCTCAAAGTCAGTGGAAAGACAAAATCAAGGGAATGAACATTTATACACCGCAGCAGCTTTGTGATATTTTAAAGAGTATAGGCTTTGTAAACGTTGAATTTTATCAAGGTGAGCGTGAAAACATATGCGTTATTGCAAAAAAATAATGTTTTTGTTGAGTTAAAGCTTTAAAATAGTGTTTAAAATGCATAAAATTCTAAAAATATATCAATAGGTATTGACAATTATTAATTAATCTATTATAATGAATAATTGTCAAGCCTTATTTGGCAATGCAAGTGGTTTTGCATGAATTTGCTGTAAAGGGGGGTTCATAATGAAAAGAACTTATCAGCCTAAGAAAAGACAAAGACAAAAGGAGCATGGCTTCAGAAAAAGAATGGCGACAAAGAATGGTCGTAAAGTGCTTGCAAGAAGGCGTGCAAAGGGAAGAAAGCGTCTTTCATACTAAGCTATGTCCGCTGAAAAAAATAAAAAATTTGATTCATTACGACAAAATCGTGACTTTACAATCGCTTTTAAAAAAGGGCAGTGCATAGTAACTTGGGGATTTGTTTGCTATATTAAGCAAAACAACAAGGGGCTTAATCGCTGTGGGATAGTTTGCGGTAAAAAAATTGGGAATGCGGTAAAGAGAAATCGTGCAAAACGTGTGATTATGGCGGCTTTCCGTAGGTTTGAACTGCTTGTGAGTGAAAAAACGACGAAGAAATACGACTTTGTATTTGTCGGGCGTGGGAAAACCCCTTTTGTAAAGTCGCATAAAATTTATGCATTAATGAAAAAACAGATTTTGGACAAGCTGTCATGAAATATTTAATGATTGCTATAATAAAATTATATAGAATGACGCTGTCAAAGGTTTTACCGCCAAGTTGCCGCTTTACTCCAAGCTGCTCAGAATATGCTATAATTGCTGTTGAGCGTTTTGGTGCGGTAAAGGGCGGTTATTTGGCTTTAAAGAGAATTATAAGGTGTAATCCGTTTTCAGAAGGGGGATATGATCCTGTTCCTGAAAAAACAGATAGAAAAAAGAAAAAATAGCTACACTGGCGATAATTTGACATATGTGAAAGTAAGCCTGATCTTGAAAGGTTGTGAATCTTATCGGTATCTTTAGTATTTTAGCTACGCCGCTGGGTTATATAATGTGGGCGTTTTATTTATTGTTCGGTAATTTCGGGTGGGCAATTATTGCTTTTGCAATAGTTGTGCAATTGTTGACCCTGCCTTTTGCTATAAAACAGCAGAAGAATACTATTAAATCATCTGTGTTTATGCCTAGAGTTAAGGAAATACAGACAAAATACAGAAACGACAAGGAAAAACAACAGGAAGAATTGATGAAGCTGCAAAAGCTCGGCTATAACCCGATGGGCGGTTGTGCGTCTATGCTTATTCCTTTGTTGATTCTTTTCGGTGTAACGGAAGTTGTTTATAGGCCTCTTACACACTGGGAGCATGTGCCTAAGGCTGAAATTGCAGATGTTGTTTCACAAGCGTATGATATAAATATGGCAAGAGTATTTATTGACCCTCAATATGAGCAGACTACAACTGCTATTGTAGAGTGGTATCAGACGGAAAAGGGCGAAGAGGCTCTGGAAAAGCCCGATCTTAGCAATGCTTATGTTGAAGAAAACGGCATTGCTGAATATAATATTACGCCGGAGATAAAAACATATTATAAAAATGTATATGCGGCTGTTAGGGCAGATAGCAACTCTGATAAGGCTAAAGACGAAAAGCTTATGAACAAGCTGTCTAAAAAAGATGAGAATGCCGATTCTGAAGCTGAAACAAGCAGGATAGAGAATGTTAAAAAGTTTAACAGTGCTATAAGCACATTGGGCAGCACTTATGGCAGCTATAATACGAACAATGAATTTTCAGTAAGTGGAAATCAAAGTGAGTTGAATGCAATATCAACTTATAATTTGCATGAAAGTGCTTTTTCTGATACTATAAGAAATGGTGAAGTTGGTGCGAAAATCAAGGGATTAAATGAAAACATGAATTTCTTGGGTATTCCTTTGGGAAAGACTCCTACACTTTCATGGGATTTGTT
>JAAYSD010000014.1 GCA_012518465.1 Clostridiales bacterium | reverse complement strand
CAAAAGCACCGTTAAATATTGTTCGTGCGACAGTGCATAAGGTGACCTGATGTTAAGATAATAATCTTTGTCAGCAAACAAAAGCCTCCTTTTCCACTATAAGAATAGTCAAAGGAGGCTTTTATATTTAAATTGCTTAGCTAATTCACTTTGCAGAAAGCCACTCATCAAGCTGCTTTTTTCAAATATCTATTTATTTTTACGAAAGCTTAAATATCCTTCTAAAATAACTGCTGCTGCCACTGCGTCAATGACCTCACGTCTTTTTTTACCACGCTTATTTACTTCGTTCATCATGTTGTGAGCTGTGACAGTAGTGGAACGTTCATCCCACATTTTAACAGGAACATTGACAATCTCTCTTAACTTTTCTGCAAAAAGCTCGCACTTTTGTGAGCGTGGGCCTTTACTTCCATTCATGTTAATAGGATTTCCTACAATTATTTCCCCTACTTCATATTCACTAGCCATATGGGCACATTTCTCAATACATTTATCAAAATTCTTTTCGTGAATAATACCAACGGGTGACGCCAGCGTTTCTGTTCTATCACATACCGCAAGCCCAGTATGGCTATCACCATAATCTATAGCTAAAATCTTCATTCTTCACCTCACTCGCCTTACCAAGGCTTAACCTGTCCGACCATTTCAGAAATATTTCTTATTCCATTGTTGTCCATAAATTCTTCAATTCCGTCTATAACCTTAAGTGGAGAATAAGGGTCTGTAAATATCGCTGTACCCATTTGCAAAGCACTTGCACCGGCTAAAAACATTTCAATAGCATCTTCAGCCTTTGAAATTCCCCCCATTCCAACAACAGGAATTTTAACAGCTCTTGCTACCTGCCACACCATTCTTAAAGCAACGGGGAAAACTGCCGGTCCTGACAATCCCCCGACATTGTTGTGAAGAATAGGACGACGAGTGTTTATATCAATTTTCATACCCAGAAGCGTATTTATTACCGAAACACAATCAGCACCCTCAGCCTCAACTGCTTTAGCAATTTCCGAAATATCAGTAACATTAGGCGTAAGCTTTACCATAAGTGGCTTTTTAGTGGCTTTTCTAACTGCCCTTGTTACGGCCGCAGCTCCATCACACGAAATACCCCAAGCAGCACCACCTTGCTTTACATTAGGGCAAGAAATATTAAGCTCTATCATATGCACGTCTGTTTGGTCAAGCAGCTCACACGCTTTTGCATAATCATCAAGAGTAGCACCAGCAACGTTTGCAATAACCGCTGTATCCGATTTTAATAAGGTCGGCAAATAATAATTGATGAATGCCTTTATACCAGGGTTTTGCAAGCCAATGGAATTTAAAATTCCAGAGGGAGTTTCTGCAATTCTTGAGGGTGGGTTTCCGTCTTTAGGTTCAATAGTAGAGCCTTTGCATGATATTCCGCCTAATTTTGACAGTGGATAAAGATCAGTATAACATTCCCCAAAACCATATGTGCCTGATGCGGCAATAACAGGATTTTTAAATTCAACACCTGCAATATTAACACGTAAATCAGCCATTAAAAAATTACCTCCTTACTGTTAAATACAGGGCCGTCCTTACATACTCTCACAAACATTTCTTTGTCACGCCTTTTCACCTTGCAAACGCAAGCAATGCAAGCACCAACACCACAGCCCATTCTTTCTTCTAGAGAGACTTGGCAAGGTATTGCTTTTTGCTCAGCAATTTCAGAAATTGCTCTTATCATTGGCAGAGGACCGCAAACATATATTATATCCAGCTTTTCATTGTTCAGCACATTTTCAAAGCAGGGTAAGACATTGCCTTTAAACCCTGAGCTGCCATCATCAGTGCAAATAGTAACATCAGCACCATATTCAGCAAAATCATTAGCAAGTATTACTTTATCAAAGCTTTTAAAACCCAGTACAGCCTGAGCCTTTTCACCATAATGCTTAGCAATACTGAGCAATGGCGGCACACCTATTCCACCGCCAATTAAAGCGACGTGCTTTGCATCATCAAGGAAGGAAAACCCCCTGCCAAGAGGTGCAATCATGTCAATATAATCGCCTTCTCTTAGTCTGGAGATCTCCCTTGTTCCCTCTCCACGTATTTCAAAAACAATTCTTATCAGCCCATTTTCTCTATCAAAGTCACAGACTGAAATAGGGCGTCTTAAAGTATGCCCCGACGCACTTATATTTACAAATTGCCCGCTTTGCACAATTCCAGCAACTTCGGGACATTTTATTATATAAGAATAAATATCACTGGCAATAGCCTTTTTTTCGACTATTCTGTATTTATCACAAAAATACAAGGTGTACCTCCAATTACTTCTTATAGCTTTCTATCTTTTTTTCAGCAATTTTATTAAGTCTAGTGCGGAAAAAATATATAATCAGTGCAATAAAGCAAAGTGAAAAGATAATCGTCTTATTAAACAAATCGGACCTTGCAGTTAGGACAAAGTCGCTATAAATTCCACTTCCCTCAAAGCATAAAAACAAAAGCACTAATCTTAATAAATAAATAGTATCATTTGCAATATTTGAATACGCTTGTGCATTTTGTTCGTTTAGCACATATTTAGACGGGGGGATTTTCTTTAAAAAGCTTAGTACAACTGACGCTGCAAAAATCAAAAATGCTATTATAGGAAAGACAATTACAGCCCCCCATTTGGAAAAGGGAATATTTTCACCATATGCCATATATAAAGCACTCATAGGTGGAGAAAAAACACTTTCCTTTAGCCAAAAAATACTGCTTATGCACAAATAAATCATGAAAGCGGAGGCAAGGTCAATAAATATTTGCACGAAGGAATAATGTCTTTTTACTTTAAATTCTCCTACTTTCATAATTTACTCCTTTAAAATTAAATTTTTGTAATATCTATAAGTGGTATGTCATCAATGCTCTTATCCATTTCAAGGCAGGTAAGCAGCGCATTTGCAGTATCAATTGAAGTAAGACAAGCAATAGAACGTTCCACAGATTTACGGCGAATTTTCACACTATCCCTTGCAGGCTTTCTGCCTGTTTCCGAAGTGGAAACAACAATGTTGATTTTGCCGCTTTCAAGCAAGGACATTACATTAGGCTCTTTGCCCTCATTAATTCTATAAGTGAAATTTGCACCTACCATATTTCTATTAAGCAATGAAGCTGTGCCTGAGGTAGCATAAATATCAAAGCCAAGCTTTTCAAATCTGCTGGCAACCTCAATGATTTCAGCCTTATCGGAATTTCTTACTGAAATAAGCACTCCACCTTTTTTAGGCATTTTAAAGCCTGCTGCGATAAGTCCTTTATACAATGCCTCATCAAAGGTTTTTGCTATACCAAGACATTCACCCGTTGACTTCATTTCAGGGCCTAGCTGTGTATCAACATCATGCAGCTTTTCAAAGCTGAATACCGGCACCTTTACTGCTATATATTCACCCTCAGGGTATAAGCCACTTTCATAGCCTTGCTCCTTAAGTGACTTTCCTAGCATAATCCTTGTAGCAATATCCACCATTTCAACACCCGTAACCTTAGAAATATAAGGCACAGTCCTTGACGAACGAGGATTTACTTCAATCACATATACTTCATTATTATACACTACATATTGAATATTTACAAGCCCTATTACGTTTAAGGCAGTTGCAAGTCGCTTTGTGTATTCAACAATAGTATCTCGAATCTTGTTTGAAAGCGTTTGTGCTGGATATACAGAAATAGAGTCGCCGGAATGTACACCTGCACGTTCAATATGCTCCATTATTCCAGGGATAAGATAGTCTGTTCCGTCACAAATAGCATCTACCTCAACCTCCGTACCCATCATATATTTATCTATAAGAACAGGGTTTTCAAGCTTATGAGCAGTAATAATATCCATATATTCTTTTACATCAGCCTCACCATGTGCTATAATCATGTTTTGCCCACCAAGAACATATGAAGGACGTAAAAGTACGGGATATCCAAGCTTATCAGCAGCTTTCATAGCCTCTTCAGTAGTAAATACCGTCGTACCCTCAGGGCGAGGAATCTTGCACTTTTCCAAAAGCTCATCAAATCTTTCTCTGTCCTCTGCCGCATCAATACTATCAGCTGAAGTACCAAGTATATTGACACCCATTTGCTTTAGGTACTTTGTCAGCTTAATTGCTGTTTGTCCACCAAACTGAACCACTACACCATAGGGCTTTTCTGTTTCTATGATTGAAGCAACGTCCTCCTTAGTCAATGGGTCAAAATATAGCCTATCGCCTGTATCAAAGTCGGTTGAAACTGTTTCAGGGTTATTGTTGCAGATAATTGCTTCATACCCTTCATTTTTTAATGCCCAAACACAGTGAACCGAACAATAGTCAAACTCAATACCTTGTCCAATTCTAATAGGCCCTGAGCCAAAGACAATAACCTTTTTCTTATCTGTTTTCTTTCGCTCAATAAATTGCTCTGCCTCATTCTCCTTATCATAGGTTGAATAAAAATAAGGTGTATCTGCCTTAAATTCAGCGGCACAGGTATCAACCATTTTAAATACATTATATCTTTTATACTCTGTCGGAATAGCTTTGCCAGATATTCTTTCAATAGTGCTATCAAGATAGCTGTATTTTTTAGCTTGTGCATACAGCTCAAGTGAAAGGTCATTTTCAAAAAATTTCTTTTCAAGCTTAACAAGATTTTGCAGCTTATAGATAAACCAATTGTCAATCATTGTGATTTCATGTATTTTATCTGCGCTAATACCACGCTTTAAAGCCTCAAACACACAAAAGCACCTATCTACATCAACATTTGATAGCTTTGCATATACTTCCTCATCGGAAAGCCCAGAAAACTCCTCCTTATTCAAAGTGTCCATGCCAAGCTCAATAGAACGAACAGCCTTCATAATAGCCTGCTCAAAGCTTGTGCCTATTGCCATTACTTCACCTGTGGCTTTCATCTGTGTACCGAGCGTTTTCTTTGCATAAACAAATTTATCAAAGGGCCACTTAGGAAACTTTACTACGCAATAATCAATAGCCGGCTCAAAGCAAGCATAAGTAGTACCAGTAACCTGATTTATTATTTCATCAAGAGAATAGCCAATAGCTATCCTTGTTGCCACCTTAGCAATAGGATATCCTGTTGCTTTTGACGCTAAAGCAGACGAACGTGAAACACGAGGATTTACCTCAATTACTGCATATTCAAAGCTTGTTGGATGAAGTGCAAACTGACAGTTGCAGCCGCCCTCAACGCCCAAAGCATCAATTATATTAAGGGCTGCTGTACGCAGCATTTGATATTCCTTATCGGTTAATGTAACAGCCGGTGCGATTACAATTGAATCTCCTGTATGCACACCAACAGGGTCGAAATTTTCCATAGAGCAAACAGTTATTACATTACCCTTGCTATCACGTATAACCTCAAACTCAATTTCTTTCCAGCCCGAAATACATTTTTCTACAAGAATCTGAGTAATAGGAGAAAGCCTTAATCCATTAGTAGCAATTTCATGCAGCTCCTCCTCATTATTAGCGATGCCTCCTCCTGTTCCTCCCAAAGTAAAGGCAGGTCTGACGATAACGGGATAATCAATAACTTTTGCAAAATCCAATGCGTCATCAACATTTTCAACAACCTTTGAAGGTATGCAAGGCTCGCTAATACTTTCCATAGTATCCTTAAAAGCTTGTCTATCCTCAGCCTTATGGATAGTTTCAGGGTTTGCACCTAAAAGCTTGACATTATGCTCATCTAAAAAGCCTTCAGCTGCAAGCTGCATGGAAAGCGTTAAGCCGGTCTGCCCTCCAAGAGTTGAAAGAACGCTGTCGGGCTTTTCTATCTCAATTACACGTTTTACTACATCTAAGGTTAGCGGCTCAATATACACCTTATCAGCCATATTTTTATCAGTCATTATAGTAGCAGGGTTAGAATTGATTAAAACGACCTCAAGTCCTTCCTGCTTTAATGCACGACAAGCCTGTGTGCCTGCATAGTCAAATTCTGCTGCTTGTCCTATTACAATAGGGCCTGAGCCAATTACAAGAACTTTTTTAATATCACTTCTTAAAGGCATTTAAATACTTCCTTCCGATTTCAAATATATTTTACCTACAAAATTAACTTCAGCCTTTTTTATTATGCTCCATTAGTTTTATAAAGTTTTCAAACAAAAAGCCGGTATCCAGTGGTCCTCCCTTTGCTTCAGGGTGGAATTGTACGGTAAATGCAGGAGCATTTGTATATACTATGCCCTCGCAGGTTCCATCATTTCCATTAACATAGCTTACTTTTCCAATTTCCTTTGGCAAGGAATTATTTACAACAGTGTAGCCGTGATTTTGTGAGGTAATGTAAGTCCTACCGCTTGTTAAATCCTTTACGGGTTGATTTGCTCCTCTATGCCCGTATTTAAGCTTTTCAGTTCTTGCTCCATTTGCCAAAGCAAGCAGCTGGTGTCCTAAGCATATTCCAAAGGTCGGAATTTGGTCTGGAATTAAATCCTTTAACGTCTGCACTGAAATTTTATCATCAGCAGGGTCACCAGGACCATTTGAAAGCATGATTCCATCGGGGCTTAGCTGTCTGATTTCTTCAGCAGTAGTTGTATTGGGACAGATTGTCACATTGCAGCCTAGCTTGTTTAGCCATCTTCTTATATTATGCTTATGTCCAAAGTCAAAAAGCACAACATTAAATTTTGGATTTTCCACATTAAAAAATTGCTTTTCCTTAACGGAAACAATATCAACAGGGTTTCCAATGCTGTAATTTTTGATTCTTTCCAATAAGCTGTCAATGTCTGATATATCAGTTGTAATGGCTGCATTCATTACACCATTATCACGTATTTTCCTAGTTAATGCTCTTGTGTCTATATCATAAATGCCAACAATATTATGTTCCTTTAAAAAGCTGTCAATATCACTTGTGCTGCGAAAATTTGAAGGCTTATCACAAAACTCCCTCACCACATAGCCTGATGCCACACTCTCAGGTGCCTCAAAATCTTCATTATTTACACCGTAGTTTCCTATCATCGGAAAGGTTTGAATAATAATCTGCCCACAGTAGCTCGGGTCTGTCAAGGTTTCCTGATACCCCGTCATCCCTGTTGTAAATACAGCTTCACCAAGTGTTTCTCCCTCTGCACCAAAGCCTTTTCCTTCAAATATCGTTCCATTTTCAAGAACCAGATATGCTTTTTTCATGCTTACTCCCCTTTTGGATTGAATATTTTATTTACCTATAATTCTATCTTTCCTATAACGCTCATCAAATCATTCTTCATACGAATAGCCTCTCTAAGGGCTGCACCTGCATAATCCCTGTCGCTACAATTTTCTTTTTTATATGCACACATTATCCCACGTGAGCTATTCACTATTCCGCCAAGACCTTTTTCATTAAAAGCACCTGCAATATCATTTGCACTGCCGCCCTGTGCACCGTATCCTGGTATTAAAAAGAATGTATCGGGCAGCTGTTTTCTTAGATTAGTCAGTTCCTCAGGATAGGTAGCACCGACAACAGCACCTACTCCATTAAAGCCATACTTGCCCTCTAGCTCTTTCCCCCAAAGCTTACACATTTCGCCCATTGTCTGATAAATAGTTTTTTCGCCGATTTTTTTATCCTGCAGCTCACCTGAAGATGGATTCGAAGTTTTTACAAGAACAAAAATTCCCTTATCATATTCTTTACAAACCTTTAAAAGAGGATTTATCCCATCACTGCCAAGATAACCGTTTACCGTAAGTGCATCACCCTTAAAAGGTTCATACTGTTTTTCACCGACGCTTACCCTTCCTAAGTGAGCAGTAGCGTATGCCTCCATTGTAGTGCCAATATCATTTCTCTTACCGTCGGTAATTACATACATTCCATGTTTTTTTGCGTACTCTTGAGTCTTATACAATGCCTTTACACCATGATATCCATACATTTCATAATAAGCTACCTGTGGCTTTACAGCTGGGACAACCTCGCAAAGTGCGTCTATGAGCCCTTTGTTGTATTCAAGAATTGCCTTTGCCGCACCTTTTAACGTCATTCCATGCTTTGCAAATGCCTTTGCCTTTATATATTCAGGCACATAATCAAGCTTTGGGTCAAGACCTGCTACTGTGGGGTTTTGCTTTTCTACAATTTTTTCAATTAACCTATCTAGTGACATAATATCTCCTTATTCTTTAATTTTTTTATCATTATAAACTATTTTCCCATCAAGAATCGTATATTTTACTTTTCCTTTTAAAGTCATACCTTTGAATACTGAATTTTTAGATTTGGAGTGTAACTTTTGTGGTTCAACCGTCCAACTTTCATTTAAATCCACAATAGCAAGATCTGCAATTCCACCGATTTGTACACTCCCCCCAGCTATGCCTAAAATTTTTCTAGGATTTACACACATCAGCTTAACTAGCTGCTTAAGACTGATTTTTCCTGTGTGATAAAGGTACGTAAGAGTAGCAGGAAGTAAGGTTTCAAGCCCAACAACACCATTAGGAGCTTTTTCAAAATCTGCTTTTTCTTCAGCTGAATGAGGTGCATGGTCAGTAACAATGCAATCTATAACGCCATCAACAACACCTTGAACAATAGCACCTACATCGTCATTTTCTCGCAAAGGTGGATTCATACGATAATCCGCATCTCTTGAAAGTGTTTTTTCATCTGTCAAAGAAAAATAATGAGGTGCTGTTTCACTAGTTACCGGTATACCTTGCTTAACTGCCTGCCTTATAAAATCAACGCTTCCTTTTGTAGAAACATGAGCAATATGGATAGGTACTTGCAGCTCCTTAGCGATTAGAATTTCTCTTGCAGTAATTAAATCCTCACTAAGCCTGTCCATGCCTTTAACCCCAAGCTTTTCAGATGCCTTTCCCTTATTAATTATTCCGCCATCGATTATATCCAAATCTTCACAATGTGAGATTATTTTCAATCCATTTTCATGTGCCATTTTCATAGCCTTTGCCATCATAGCTGTATTTATTACAGGCCTACCGTCATCGGAAACAGCAACAGCACCCGCCTTTTTTAATTCGGCAAAATCTGAAAATTCTTCACCCTTAAGCCCTTTTGTAATTGAAGCCACTGGATAAACCTTAGTTTTAGACTGCTTAGCTTTATCTATAATATATTTAACGATTTCAGCTTTATCTACAACAGGATTGGTATTAGGCATACAAGCAACACCGGTAACCCCGCCTGCCGCAGCTGCATCTCCTCCGGTAATAATGTCCTCCTTATGCGTTTGTCCTGGATCACGAAAATGCACGTGCATATCAAATAATCCCGGCAATACGGTATAGCCTTTGCAATCAATTGTTTCATCTGCATTTTTATTTATGTCTAGTCCCATTTCCGATATTATACCATCTTCAATAAAGATGTCACAAACACCCTCAAAATCAGATTTATAATCAACAACATAAGAATTTTTTAATAAAATAGTCATTACTGTTCCTTTCCGTTAAACGATTTAAATACTATAAATTTCACTTTTCTTCAACTACTATCACAACCCTGTCGATACCGTCCTTTTCAACCATTTGAACCTTAACATTTTCCTCACGTGAGGTAGGAAGGTTTTTCCCTATATAATCAGCTCTTATAGGCAATTCTCTATGTCCTCTGTCAATAAGCGCTGCAAGCTGAATGTTTTTAGGTCTTCCTCTTTCCATAAGTGCATCAATAGCTGCTCTTGTACTTCTTCCTGTGAAAAGCACATCATCAACAAGAATGATTTTTTTATTTTCTATATCAAAAGGAATTTCTGATAAATCCTCTGTATTTTCCTTTACATCATCTCTAAAAGGAGTAATATCTAGCCTTCCAACCTTTAAAGATATTTTTTCTGTTTCCTCAATTTTTTCAGCTATTCTTTTAGCAATAAAAAACCCTCGTGATATCAAACCAACAAGGTATAAATTATCAACACCTTTGTTCCGTTCAATAATCTCGAAGGATATTCTTGTAATAGCTCTTGCGATAGCATTTTTATCCATTATCTCAGCCTTTTGCTTAAACTTTTTTTGATAATTTTCACAAATGCTCATACAAAGCCTCACAATCAATATTTGTACTATTTGACAAACTAAAAAACAGCCTTTCCAAAGAAAAGCTGTTGTGTACAAAAAAGCTTGCGACGAGTCGCATTATTAATCTACACTTTATTAGCCTCTCTGGACTAATTTAAAAGTATAATACATAGCATATTTTTAAGTTTTTATTATTATACTATTAAATCCTTAGCTTGTCAATAGTTTTTTAAAAAAATTGATATTTTAAAGTTTTAGCTAATTAATAATTAAAGTCTTAATATCTTTTAAAACGCTTGACAAAACAAAAATTTAATATTAAAATATTTGTATAGGATTTTTTATATAACACTTGATTTGAGGTGGAACAACTGAGTATTTGCAAGCTTTTTAACAAAAACAAGTCTCAAGATGGCGTGGAAAATAAAAATACTAGACGTATAGGAGTTTTAATTTGCTCTTCTAGAAATGCTTTTTTTAAAGAAGTTAGGCGTGGCATTTCCGATACTATTAAGGGCTATGCCGGCTTTGGCATAGAGCTTATTGTTGAGGTACGTTCGGGTGAAGCTGTACTTTCACAAGTCGAGGCTGTAAGATATATGATGAAGTCGGGCATTAATGCACTTATTATCACACCAATCAGCGACCCTGCCCTCCTCAGCTATTTGGAAATAATCTCTGAAAAAATTCCTGTAATCACGCTTAATAGACAGCTTGATGGATTTAAAAGAATTTGTCATGTTGGATGTGATTATATCTCAGGCGGAAGGGCAGCCGCAAAAATGCTTGGTCTATTTTCAGGTGGTGTTGGAAACGTTGCCATTTTCACCGAAAGTATAAAAATGAGCAGCTTAAATAAACGTATACAGGGCTTTTCAAAGCTTTTGGAAGAAGAATATCCCGACTACAATATTCTAGATATTATTCAAACTAGTTCAAAGGAAAAAGATAGCTATGAAAAGGCATTAGATTTTCTGCATGATAAAAGTAAAAATGTTACTGCTGTTTTAGTAGTAAGTGAGGGCAGTGATATTGTGCTTAAGGCTATTAAGGATAGTGCTTTTGATGGAAATGTTGTTGCCTTTTCCTTAGATGACAAAATACATGATTATCTTGAAGATGGTACGGTAGAGGCTGCTGTTTCACAAAATCCTTATCAACAAGGTACAAAGGCAGCAAAAATTATTTGTGATTACTTGCTGGAACAAAAGCTTCCCACACAGGAAATAATTATTGTCAGCAATCAAATCTATATTAAGGAAACAATTAACAAGGAGGATTTATAACAATGAGTGAAATTTTTAAAGGTATCCCCAAAATCAAATATGAGGGAAAAAGCTCAACAAACCCTTTGGCATATCGTTTTTACAACCCCGATGAAGTAATTGGCGGCAAGACAATGAGAGAACAGCTTAAATTTGCTGTTTCATATTGGCATACTCTCGTTGCCGAGGGTGCTGATATGTTTGGTACAGGCACAGCTAATAAAAGCTTTGGAGAAAATGATAAGCTGGCTGTCTATAAAGCAAAGGCTCATGCAGCATTTGAAATTATGGATAAATTAGATGT
>JAAYSD010000108.1 GCA_012518465.1 Clostridiales bacterium | reverse complement strand
TGTGAATAATCAGAGCTTTTAGCTGTTTCCTTATACTTATTTTCAGCCTTCTGTACTAAAAGCCTTTGTAAAACAACTTCTCGTTCTAAGTCGCCCGTATCAAGTTCAGCTAACAAATCACCTTTTTTAACAAAGTCGCCCGTCTTAACATAAATTATTTTTAAAGGATACAAAGCTTGTTTATAGCTTTGCTCAACCTCTGTTTGTGATATTATATATCCAGTAGCAAGCAAGGTTTCTTCCATATCCTTTGTTTTCGCAGTATAGGTTTTATACACAATATCTTCAACCTTTACAATAGGCGGCTCTAGCACCTCCTCCTCTGTCGGAAAGAAATAACAGCCACTAACAGATATTGAAAACATCATCACCATAAAACTTAATAAAACTTTTTTCCTCATCAGTACCCCTTAATTATAACTTTGCAGCTTAGCTTAAATACTCGCCACTATATTCCAGTAAAGTAACGCTTTTCATCCCATCCAGTGCTTTAAAAGCAGTATATTTAGTTGTATCACCCTTAATCAGCTTTACCTCAGCAGTAAACTCTATATTTCCATCTGAAAATGTTTTATTTTTAAGCTTGTATTTCTGTTCTTTTAATAAGCCTTGCACCTGTTCTTCTATATTTTCATTATAACGTAAGATTAGCAGATAGCTTTTCTTTTCCTTTTTAAGAATAGTAGCTAAAATATAAAACAAAGCAATAAATATCGTACCAAAAAGTGCCACCCAATAAAGCCCTGCCCCTGCTGTAAGTCCTGATGCAACAGCCCAGAACAAAAAGCCTACATCAAGCGGATCTTTTATTGCCGAACGAAAACGCACAATTGACAACGCACCCACCATACCAAGAGATAATGCTAAATTTGCACTAATAGTCATGATTATAAAAGCTGTAACAACTGTAATAAGTAGAAGTAATAGGTTAAAGTTTTCACTGTAGACTACACCTTTATAAAAAAGCTTGTATACAAAATAAATTATTACAGCACAAATTACAGCTGTTATCATTGTTAAAAATATTCCTGCAGGCGAAAGATTATTAATGGCACTAGTCAAATCAAAATTTTCACCCAGCTTGTCTAAAATCCCTTGACCTTTTGCTGATTCAGCAGTCGCTTCCGTTGCTTTTGCAGCCATTAGCTTAAAAGTATCTGTGCTATTTAAAAACATTGTGTTTTACCTCCAAAACTTTTTCAGTACAATATACAAACTTTGATACGGATTGTTTATTAAGATTCAATCCTGAAAAAAGAGCCGTAATATGCGATGGTAAATATTCATCATACTTTACCTCTAAAATAACCTCGTTATTTAACACAGTAAGAAATTCTGTTTCATCAGAAAACATATCCTTTCCCCCGAGTGAGCATCTAAGCTCTTTATCAAAAGTAAGTCTGACATTTCCAAAAGGATAAATATAAGCTTCTCTCTGATAATCAACAACTACGGTAGGGCGTAAACCTAAAATAATGCTTGCACGTGAAAACGTTTCCAAAACTGTATCCTCGTACCTTTCATTTATAAAGGAATAATCCCCTTTAAGCATCTGATAGTACTCATCCTTGCTCAACCTATGCTTTTGCTTTGAAACAAATTCCCCCATTTTCGCCTTACATTCAAGATTAGTTGTAGAAATATCATAATTATAAGCACGAATCCTAAACTTTCGTCTTAAATATTCCCCTGAAATTTTTGAATTTAAAGCCGTTTGATAATTATCATCAAAATATAAGCTGCTTACATGATAATCGCCACTTAAAGCATTGCTATTTGGATCAAGGTACAAAGCGGCCTTAAATCTCTGCCTTAATATCTCGTATTCACCAAAGGATATAAGGAATTTAAGCTCACTTCTGCCTTTAAAATCAGAGGGTTGATTACTCTTATTTGCCTTTAATTTAGATAGCTTTGATAACAAAAAATTCATATCAGCCCAACTTTATTATAACATTTTAAAACACAAAATTAAAAGCCTTTTATTTAAATTTTACATAGACTTAACTTAATTTTGATTTTAATAAAATCCATTATAGCATAATTAACAAGGTATTTCAACAATATTGAAGAGTTTTATATATTAATTTTAGGATAAATATTAGCTGATTTCAGCATAATAATGGTGATATTGTAGGATAGATAAAAAATAAGCTTAGAATATTATGCAAAATGACAATTGATATATCTTAAGAAATATGGTAATATTTTAATGTACACGTTTACATTTTTATGAAAGAGAGAGAATTATGGAAAAGAATAGTTACCTACCCCAAAAAATTATTGCGCTCCTTTTAACAGGAATAATGTCCGTTTCCCTTCTCGTTGGGTGCAAAGATGATAATACTTCATCAACTCCTCTTAATTCCTCAGAACAATACTCAAGCTCTACTGAGGCTACTTCTACAACCTATAATTCAACTACAAATGCTAAAACCACCGCACCAACCTCATCTACTACCATTTTGACTAGCACTGCTG